>NZ_JBFPJR010000008.1:0-138283 GCF_040838215.1 Nocardioides eburneus
GTCGGCGTGCAGGTACGCCGACCCGGCCGACCCGGCCGGGCACGGGCGCCGCAGAAGGGCCGGCGCCCGTGGTCACGCACAGGCGCCGACTCGCGGTTCCGAGGGATGACTTGGTGGAATGGAGACATGTCCGAGAAGCTCCCGCGGCCCAGCCAGGTGACCTTGGCCGGCTGGCTGATCGTCGGCGGTTCGCTCGGCGTCCTGGCGACGGTGTACTCCCAGCTGTCGCGGCTGCGAAGCCTCGACACCCGGGAGTCGATCGAGAAGACGCTCGCGGAGCCGCCGTTCGACCATCTCGGTGTCGACGTCGGCACCGTCCTCGACACGATGCACGTGCTCGCGCTCGTCACCGGCGCGTTCGCCGCGGCGGCGGTCGTCCTCGGCTGGCACGTCCTGCGCCGCCATCAGGCCTCCCGCATCGTGCTCACCGTACTGGCGGTCCCGCTGCTGCTCTCGGGCATGGCCAGCGGCGGATTCTTCTCGACCCTCGTGGCCGTCGCCGTCGTCCTGCTCTGGGTCCCGCAGTCGCGGGACTGGTTCCGCGGCATCCCGGCCCGCGAGGCGCCGCCCGCCGGCCCGTCGCAGGCGCCCGGTGAGCCGCGGTCGAGCCAGCAGCTCGGTCCGAACCCGCGCCAGCGCCCCTACGCTCAGCAGGCCCCGGAGCAGGGCACACCTCAGGGCGCACCTCAGGGCGCACCGACCCCGCCGCCGTACCCCTCCTGGCTGGCCGGTACGCCGCATCCCGCCGCGCCCGTGCGGACCGGGCAGCCGGTGCAGCCGCCGCAGTCGAGGCCGGCCACGGTGACCTGGGCGGCGGTGCTGACCTGGATCCTGTGCGCGCTCGGCGCCCTCGGACTCCTCGCCGTCGGGGTGATCTGCACGGCCGATCCCGGGCCGTTCTACGACGAGATGATGCGGCAGAACCCGGAGCTCCGTGGCCAGGGCCTCACCGAGGACCTCGTGGTGGCCTCGATGTGGATCGGCGTCGTGATGGGGCTCGCCGCCATCGCGTTCACGGCCGTGATGGCCTACCTGACGACCCGGGGCGTCGCCTGGGCGCGGGTCACCCTCGTGGTGCTCGTCGCGATCGCCATCGCCCTCCTCCTGATCGCCTCCCTCATGGCGCCGGTGATGGTCGCCGGTCTGAGCCTGGCCGCCGTGACGCTCGCCCTGCTGCTGCGCCCGGAGACCAGAGCCTGGTTCCACCGGTTCGACCGCTGACCAGCGGGTAGGGTCCCGCCCATGTCGGACCCCTACGGCTCCTTCGAGAAGCCCAGCCCGTACGGCGATGCCCCGTTCGCCGGTCAGCGACCGCCGTACGGCCAGCCTTCTCCGCCGCCCGGCTACGGGCAGCAGCCGTACGCACCGCATCCGCAGGTTCAGTCCCCGCACGGCCAGCCGCCGTACGGTCAGCAGCAGCCGCCGTACGGCCATCCGTACGGCGGTGTCCCGCGCGACCCCAACCGGCGGCCCGGGACGGTCCTGGCGGCCGGGATCATCGCGATCGTCTCGTCGTCGCTCGTCGCGCTGCTGAGCCTGGTCATGGTCATCGCGGGCATCGCGGCGCGGTCGTGGTTCGCCGACCAGGTCCAGGAGAATGGGACCGACGACGGCACCACCTTCGTGGTGTTCCTCGTCGTGATGTGCCTCGTCACGCTGGCGATGTCCGGGGGCGGCATCCTCTGTGCCGTCTTCGCGCTACGCCGCTCCCAGGTGGCACGCATCGTGCTCGTGGTGCTCTCCGGGCTCACGATCGTCGCCAGCCTGGTCTCGATCACGGGGATCTTCCCGATCCTCACCTTGGGGGCGGCGATCGCGACGATCGTGCTGCTCTTCGTCGGCGGCGCCAACGAATGGTTCCGGCCGAAGCCGGTGGTCAGGCCGTTCGGGCAGGGGCCCGGCTACTACTGACCCGCTACTGGTGACCGGGGTGGTGTGGGTGGTGTTCCCGCACGGTCAGGCCCGCAGGTCGCTGCGCGCGAGCCGGTCGAGCGCCTCGGCGATGACCGCGGGCCGCTTGCAGAACGTCCAGCGCACGAGGTGGCGTCCGGCGTCGCTGTCGTAGAAGCCCTGAAGCGGGATCGCGACGACGCCGGCCCGCTCCGGCAGGGCCCGGCAGAACGTCGTACCGTCCTCCCAGCCGAGCCCGGCGATGTCGGTCACGGTGAAGTAGGTGCCGTCCGGCACGGTGACGCCGAGGCCGAGCTCGGCGAGCCCCGCGCAGAGCGCGTCACGGCGGGTGCGCAGCTCCGCGGCGAGCTCGGTGGGCCACGTGTCGAGCGCGTCGAGGGCGTACGCCGCCGCCGGCTGCAGCGGGGCGCCGGAGGTGAACGTGAGCCACTGCTTGGCCGCGAGCAGCGCGCCGACGAGCGCGGTGGGCCCGCTCGCCCAGCCCACCTTCCAGCCGGTGAACGAGTACGACTTGCCGAGGCTCGACAGCGTCAGGGTGCGCTCGAACATCCCCGGCAACGTCGCCATCGGGACGTGGCGCGGGGCGTCGGAGCCCTCGCCGTACGTCAGGTGCTCGTAGACCTCGTCGGTGACGACCACGAGGTCGTGCTCGATCGCGACCGCGGCGACCGCGGTCAGCTCCTCGCGGGTCAGCACGGTCCCGGTCGGGTTGTGGGGACTGTTGAGCAGGATCAGCCGGGTGCGCGACGTGACGGCGGCACGGAGCTCGTCGGGGTCCAGGCGGAACCCGCCGGACGCCGACGGCCGCAGCGTCACCGCGCGGCGTACGCCGCCGGCCATCTGGATCATCGCGACATAGCTGTCGTAGTAGGGCTCGAGCACGATCACCTCGTCGCCGGGGTCCACCAGCCCGAGCATCGCCGCGGCGATCCCCTCGGTCGCGCCCGTCGTGACCGCCACCTGGGTCATCGGGTCGAGGTCGAGGCCGTAGTGGCGCCGCTGGTGGCGGGCGACCGCCTCCCGGAGGGCGGGGACGCCGGGGCCGGGCGCGTACTGGTTGGCGCCGGTCTCCAGCGCCTCGACCGCCCGCTTGATGACGGCCTCGGGGCCGTCGACATCGGGGAAGCCCTGGCCGAGGTTGACCGCCCCCGTCGCCAGCGCGAGGGCGGACATCTCGGTGAAGATCGTCGGCGGGATGCCATGCAGGCGAGAGGCGACCACGGCCCCAGGGTAGGCCGACCCTAAAGTAGCGCCGTGACCACTGACGCCGCCCTCGCCGCCGACATCGACGCCATCTGCCGCCTGACCGGGGAGTTCGTGCTCCGCTCCGGCCAGATCGCGACCGAGTACTTCGACAAGTACCTCTTCGAGGCGCAGCCGGCGCTCCTCGAGCGGGTCGCCGCGCAGATGGTCGACCTGCTGCCGGCCGACACCGAGCTGCTCGGCGGTCTCGAGATGGGTGGCATCCCGATCGCGACCATGGTGTCCGCCAAGACCGGTCTGCCGGCGCTCTTCGTCCGCAAGAAGGCGAAGGAGTACGGCACCATGAAGCTCGCCGAGGGCCCCGAGGTGGCCGGCAAGCGGATCACGCTCATCGAGGACGTCATCACCACCGGTGGCGCCGTCCGCAACGCCACCGTCGCCCTCCGTGAGTACGGCGCGAGTGTCGCCACCGTCGTCTGCGCGATCGACCGCAGCCCGGGCGGCCCGGAGGAGAACCCGCTCGCCGACGTCGACCTCGAGCTGCGGTCGGTCCTCACCAAGGCAGACCTGGACGCCGTACACGGCTGACACCACCGCCGAGGTTTGCGCGGTCGGCGGCGTGCGGGGCCGGGACGGCAGTCCTGCCGTGCCAGGCGTCAGCTCGGGCGGTCTCCGGCGCGCGCCTCCTCGTCGCGGTAGGACGACGGCAGGCCCGGGTCCTCCTCGTGCCGCTTGCGGATCCACTCGATGATCAGGACGACGACGGTGACGCCGAGCAGGCCGTAGGTCACCAGGTCGATGTACTTGCCCAGCGACGGGAAGGTGCGACCGAGGATGTAGCCGATCAGCGTGATCGACACGACCCAGCCGACGGCGCCGACCGCGCTCCAGACGAAGAACGTGTGTCGCCGCATGCGCGTGACGCCCGCGACCAGGGTGATGTAGGTGCGGACGAAGGGCACGAAGCGGCCGATCACGAGCGCGGTGTGACCGTGCTTGTCGAAGAACGCCGACGTCTGGTCGAGATACTTCCGCTTGATGATCTTGCCGTCGCGGTGATAGATCCGCGGCCCGATCCGGTCGCCGATCAGGTAGCCGACGACGTTGCCGGCGAAGGCCGCGGCGATATAGACCACCAGCGCGAAGCTCAGGTCGGCGTGGTGGCCGCCCGGGATGATGTCGACCTTCCCCTCGGCGATGAAGAGGCCCATCGCGAAGAGCAGAGTGTCACCGGGGAGGAACGGGAAGAAGAGTCCGCACTCGACGAACAGCACGAGGATGCCCAGCCAGAACAGGGCCGCGCCGAACTTGTGGAGAAGGAAGTCCGGGCTGAGCCACTGCGTGAAGTCATGAAGGCCGATCGACATGGTCGGCAGCTGGACGAGGAGATCGTGCACAACGAAACAGTAGTCGGACATGCATGAATTCGAGGTGTCTAGGGTTGATCCGATGATCGAGGACGAGCGGGCGCCGTACGACCCGATGCCCCATGGCCGCCCCGAGGTCGGCGTCGGACCCTGGGAAGGACCATGGCCGGACGGCGACCACTGGGACCCCGAGCTGCTGCGCGACGGAGACCGGCGCAACGTCGTCGACCGGTATCGCTACTGGCGCCTCGAGGCGATCGTCGCCGACCTCGACACCAGGCGCCACGCGTTCCACGTCGCCATCGAGAATTGGCAGCACGACTTCAACATCGGCACGATCGTCCGCACCGCCAACGCGTTCCTCGCCGCCGAGGTCCACATCGTCGGCAACCGGCGCTGGAACCGCCGCGGTGCGATGGTCACCGACCGCTACCAGCATGTCCGGCACCACGCGGACGTGCCGTCGCTGGCGGCGTACCTCCACGACAAGGGCGTCCGGCTGCTCGGCATCGACAATCTGCCCGGATCGCTCCACCTCGAGACGATGGAGCTGCCCCGCGACGTCTGCTTCCTCTTCGGGCAGGAGGGGCCTGGTCTCTCCGAGCAGGCGCGGGCGGCCTGCGACGGGACCTTCTCGATCGCGCAGTTCGGCTCCACGCGGTCGATCAACGCCTCGTCCGCGGCCGCGATCGCCATGCATTCCTGGATCCGGGCGTACGCCGACCTGTCCCACGAGGAGGTCTGGCGGGGATAGCGCCCGGCCTCCTCGTGGCAGTCGTCTCGGTCAGACCTGAGCGAGGCAGACGACGACGTGGTCGCCACGCTTCCACTGCCACGCTGACGTCCAGGTGGACGCGAAGTCATCGGTGCCGGTCAGTTCGGGTGTCAAGACGGCTGGATCGATCCAAGCCCAGGGTGTCGCCGGGCCGCACTACTGTGGCCGCACCAGCCGAATGCTCGACCCCGATGCGCGAGGAGTTCCGCGATGCCCATCGCCACCCCCGAGAAGTACGCCGAGATGCTGGCGACCGCCAAGGAGAAGGGGTTCGCCTACCCGGCGATCAACGTCTCCTCCTCCCAGACGCTCAACGCCGCGTTGGCCGGCTTCGCCGAGGCCGGCTCCGACGGCATCATCCAGATCTCGACCGGTGGTGCGGAGTACCTCTCCGGCCCCACGGTCAAGAACATGGTCACCGGCTCGGTCGCCTTCGCAGCCTACGCCGCCGAGGTGGCCAAGTCGTACGACGTCAACATCGCGCTCCACACCGACCACTGCCCCAAGGACAAGCTCGACGGGTTCGTCCGGCCACTGCTGGAGCTCTCCACCGAGCGGGTCAAGCGGGGCGAGGCGCCGCTCTTCCAGTCCCACATGTGGGACGGCTCCGCCGTGCCGCTCGACGAGAACCTCCAGATCGCCGAGGAGCTGCTCGCGAAGGCCGCCGCCGCGAAGTGCGTCCTCGAGATCGAGGTCGGTGTCGTCGGCGGTGAGGAGGACGGCATCGTCGGCGCGATCGACGAGAAGCTCTACTCCACCCCGGGGGACGCGATCGCCACGGTCGAGGCGCTCGGCACCGGCGCCGAGGGGATCTACCTCACCGCCCTCACCTTCGGCAACGTGCACGGTGTCTACAAGCCCGGCAACGTGAAGCTCCGTCCGGAGATCCTCAAGAACGCCCAGGACGCCGTGAGCGAGAAGCTCGGCCTTGCCGCCGGCAGCAAGCCGTTCAACCTGGTCTTCCATGGCGGCTCCGGCTCGAGCGCCGAGGAGATCGCCGCCGCCGTCTCCTACGGCGTCGTCAAGATGAACATCGACACCGACACGCAGTACGCCTTCACCCGCCCGGTCGCGGCCCACATGTTCAGCAACTACGACGGCGTCCTCAAGGTCGACGGCGAGGTCGGCGACAAGAAGGCCTACGACCCGCGAAGCTGGGGCAAGGCCGCCGAGGCCGGTATGGCGGCTCGTGTCGTCGAGGGCGCCCAGCACCTCGGCTCCGCCGGTCAGTCCATCGGCTGAGTCTCACCGGGCGCCCGCCGCAGGAGTAGCGGCGCCGGCGTCCTCACGTCGGGAACGCCTGGCAGGTCAGGCCTTCTGCATGTGCTTCGGTGTCGCGAAGAGCAGGGAGGCGACGAACCCGAGCGCCAGCACGGCCGCAGGCAGCAGGATCGACTGCGACATGGCCGAGCTCAGGCCATCGGGGTTGACCTTGCCCGTCGCAGTGTAGGCGCGCTCGGCCGTGATGCGGCTGTCCATCAGCACGGCGATGCCGGCGGACCCGATCACCGAGCCGACCAGCCGGGTGGCGTTGTAGACCCCGGCGCCGGCGCCGGCGAGGTGCATCGGGAGGTTCCGGGTCGCGGTCGCCGCGAGCGGCGCCCACACGCCCGACATCCCCAGGCCCAGCAGGCCCATCGGCACGAGGAGCTCCCACACGTGGGAGGTCGAGGTGATCGGCGTCGACACCCAGAAGACCGCGATGGCGCAGACCGCGAACGCCGCGGTGACCAGCAGCTTCGGGTGGACCTTGTCGGTGAACCGGCCGACCACCGGCGCCATGAAGAACGAGATCACGGCCATCGGGACCATCAGGAGCGACGCCTCGAAGGCGGAGTAGCCCCGGACCAGCTGGGCGTAGAGCATCAGGGGGAAGCCCATGGCGGTGGCGGCGAAGCCCATGCACGTGATGCCGAGGTTGGCGACGGAGAAGTTGCGGTCGCCGAAGATCCCAGCGGGACCAGCGGCTCCTTCCGGTTGCGCGCCTCCCACCAGACGAAGAGACCGAGGAAGACCAGGCCGCCGACGATCAGCAGCCAGATCAGGCCGTCCCAGCCGCGCTGCTCGCCGTCCTGCAGGCCGAAGACGAGACCGAACATGCCGACCGCGCTCAGCGCGACGCCGAGCCAGTCGAAGGTGTGCTCGTGGGTCTCGAGGACCGGCACGAGCCGCCAGTTGAGCACGAAGGCCACGATGCCGACCGGCACGTTGATGATGAAGATCCACTCCCAGCCGATCCCGACCAGGGCACCGCCGAGGATCGGTCCGACGAGCGTCGCGATGCCGGCAGTGGCACCCCACAGCGCCATCGCCTGCCCGCGCCGCTCGGGCGGGAAGATCCGCGTGATCACCGCCATCGTCTGAGGCGTGATCATCGCGGCGCCCACACCCTGCACCACACGCGCGGTGATGAGCATCGTGATGCTCCCGGACAGGCCGCACCACAGGGACGCGAGGGTGAAGACCGTGAGGCCTGCGAGATACATCCACTTGGGGCCGATCCGGTCACCGAGCCGACCGGTGATCAGCACCGGCGCGGCGTAGGCCAGCAGGTAGGCGCTCGTCACCCACAGCACCTCGTTGGTGGAGGCGTCGAGCTCCTTCATGATGTCGGGCGTCGCCACGGTGACGATCGTCATGTCGACGAGGATCATGAAGAATCCGATGCACAGCGCGATGAGCGCCGGCCATGGCCGCACCTCCGCGGAGGCGCCGGCGGGTGGGGCGGTCGTCTGGGTCATGAGGATCAGTCAAGCACCGCGCACCGACGTCGCGCCCGTGCCCTTCCTCATGTCATCACTCATGCCTTCGCCCGCCACAATGGACCCATGACTCATCAGGACCTGCTCGCCGGCCCGCCCCCGACCCTCCTGCCCGCCGACCCCGCGTCGGACGAGCTGGCCGCCGGCAGCACCGCCGCCGACGTCGTACGCCGTCACCCGGCTTCGCCCGCGGCCTGGGCCGCCCTCGCGGAGGAGGCGCGTGACACCGGTGCGGCGGACGTGACCCTCTATGCCTACGCGCGCGTCGGCTACCACCGCTCCCTCGACCTGCTCCGTCGCAACGGCTGGAAGGGCCACGGGCCGGTGCCGTGGGAGCACGAGCCCAACCGCGGCTTCCTCACCTGTCTCGCCCTGCTCGCCGGCGCCGCCCGGACGATCGGCGAGACGGACGAGTGGGAGCGTTGCAGCGCCTTCCTGCGGGAGAGCAGCCAGACGGCGTACGACACCCTGCTGGCGTGAGCCACGGACGGCGGGGTCCGTCGGGCACACCGATGGGCCCTGCGTCCGTTCCGAATCGAGCAGGAGGCCCCGGATCGCCTAGCCTTGACCCGTGCCAAAGACGCCTGACCTCCCTGTGACCGAGCCGGACCTCGACGAACAGCGCCAGGTCCGTCGCTCCAAGCGCGAGCGGATGCTGGCGGAGGGCAAGGCGCCGTACCCGACCATGATCGGGCGCACCCACACGCTCGCCGAGATCCGGGAGACCTACGCCCACCTCGAGGCGGGCGAGGAGACCCAGGACGTCGTCGGTGTCGCCGGCCGGGTGATCTTCGTGCGCAACACCGGCAAGCTCTGCTTCGCCACCCTTCAGGATGGCCAAACGAATGGGCACCGTGGCACCCGCCTCCAGGTGATGCTCAGCCTCGCCGAGGTGGGCGAGGACTCACTCGCGGCGTGGAAGAGCCTGGTCGACCTCGGCGACCACGTCTTCGTCGAGGGCCGGGTCATCTGCTCCAAGCGCGGCGAGCTCTCCGTCATGGCCACCCGCTGGGAGATGGCCTCCAAGGCGCTGCGGCCGCTGCCGGTGCTCCACAAGGAGCTGTCGGAGGAGTCGCGGGTCCGGCAGCGGTACGCCGACCTGATCGTGCGCCAGGAGGCGCGCGACATGGTGCGGACCCGGGCCGCGATCACCAGCGCCGTGCGCCGCCAGCTCGAGGACGAGGGCTTCCTCGAGATCGAGACCCCGGTCCTCCAGCTGATCCACGGCGGCGCCCACGCGCGACCGTTCCGGACCCACATGAACGCCTTCGACCAGGAGATGACGCTCCGCATCGCGCTGGAGCTGAACCTCAAGAAGGCCGTCGTCGGCGGCGTCGACAAGGTCTTCGAGATCGGCCGCATCTTCCGCAACGAGGGCGTCGACTCGACCCACAGCCCCGAGTTCACGATGGTGGAGGCCTACGAGGCCTACGGTGACCAGTTCACCATCGCCGAGGTTCTCAAGCGGCTCTTCCTGGCGGCCGCGGACGCCGTCGGCACTCATCAGATCGAGACGCCGGCCGGCACCATCGACCTCGACGGCGAGTGGCGCTGGTTGCCGGTCTACCAGGGCGTCTCGGAGGCGGTCGGGCAGGAGATCACGCCCGACACCGACCTGGAGACCCTGCGCAACCTGGCCGACAAGCACGAGGTCGAGTACGACGCCGCCTGGCCGGCCCAGAAGCTCGTCATGGAGCTCTGCGGCGAGCTCGTCGAGCCGCACCTGCTCCAGCCGACCTTCCTGTGCGACTTCCCGGCCCTGGCCCAGCCGCTCGCCCGGCTCAACGACGAGGAGCCGCGTCAGGTCCTCGCCTGGGACCTCATCATCGGCGGCGTCGAGCGCGGCACGGGCTTCACCGAGCTGATCGACCCCATGGTCCAGCGCGAGATCCTCACCCAGCAGTCGCTCCTGGCCGCCGGCGGCGACCCCGAGGCGATGCAGCTCGACGAGGACTTCCTCCGCGCGCTCGAGTACGGCGCACCGCCCATGGGCGGCCTCGGCTTCGGCATGGACCGGCTCGTCATGCTCTTCACCGGCGCCGGCATCCGCGAGACCATCCTTTTCCCCCTCCTCAAGCCCGAGGCATAACCAGCGCCACCCGACGGCGCGTCGCCGGCGTTGCGGGCGCTCGACGACCGGCTCCGCCCTTGAAGGTCGCCTTCGCGCCCGCGCCTTGGCGCCGCGCGCGTCGGACGGTGCGTCGCCGGCGTTGCGGGCGCTCGACGACCGGCTCCGCCCTTGAAGGTCGCCTTCGCGCCCCCCGCCTTGGCGCCGCGCGCGTCGGACGGCGCTGCCGGCGTTGCGGGCGCTCGTCGGACGGCGCTGGGCCGAGCGGCGGCCGGCACCGGCCGGTGGCACTAAGGTGCCGTCATGGAGAGCAGCCGCTCCGAGACGTTGATGACGACGCTCGGCTTCAGGCCTGAGACGGGGCGGCTCTACGACCGGATGCTGCCCCTCGCCGGGCGCCCGGTGGACGAGGTGGCCAGCTCGCTCGCGACGAGCGTCGAGCGTCTGCGTCGCGACCTGGAGCCGCTCGCCGAGTTCGACATCGTGAGTCTCGCGGACGGGACGCTGACGGTCCTCAACCAGACCGAGGTCGTGGCGCGCATGCTCGCGATCACCGCGGAGCGCGCGAGCGTGGCCCACGACCGTCTCCTCAACATCTCGAAGGCGATGCCGTACGTCGCCGGCACGGTCGCCCGCGCCGCGGCCGCGCAGCCGGCCGACGAGCAGCCCCTCGATGGTGAGCTGTTCTCCTCCCGCTACATGCCCGAGACGCTCGAGGCGCTCGTCGGCGGCAGCACCGGCGACCTGCTCTGGCTGCGTCCGGACCAGTGGGCGATGCCGTGGGAGGACCACACGACGGCGATGGTGGCGGAGGCGATCGCCAACGGCCGACGCTGCCGGGCGATCTACCCCGTGCGTGCGATGGCGGAGGCGCCGGTCGCGATGGCGGCCCGGGCGCGAGCGGGGGAGGAGATCCGGTTGCTGGCCGACGTACCGACCCGGTTGCTCGTCATCGGCAGCACCCACGCGATCATCCCGGAGCCGCTCGGCAACACGTCGTCACCGCGGATCATGGTTCGCCAGCGCGGGATCGTGGAGGCGCTCACGCTGCTCTTCGAGCGGCTGTGGGCGGCCGGGACTCCGGTCGCCGACTTCGAACGGGCCCGGCACGGCGCCGCGCAGCGGTCGTTCCTCCTCGAGCAGCTCGCCTCCGGGGCCCAGGACGAGCAGATCGCGCGGCGGCTCGGGATCAGCCTCCGCACCGTGCGCCGGCGCGTGGCCGAGCTCATGACCGAGCTCGGTGCGACCTCACGCTTCCAGGCCGGCGCCGAGGCAGCCCGCCGCGGCTGGCTCTGAGCGCATCGACGCTCCCTGTGGGCCGCTGCGCTGCGCTGTGACTGTCGGCGCGTGACGCGGCTGTGTCGCGGCCGACCGCCGGACCAAACTCCCGGCCGGCCGGTTCCTGGAGCAGGCGTCGCCGTCGGTTGCTACCGATGCCCCCGCCCCAGACCGCGGAGCCATCGTCGGAAGCGCCCGATCAGCAGGCTGATGAGCGCGAGTGAGACGGCCGCGCAGATCACTCCCAGAACGAGGGGCCAGATCGGCAGCCCGTCTTCGTCGCGCGCATGCCAGACGCCGTTCTTGTCGAAGACGGCGATGTGCGAGCCGACCCGTGGGGACACGAGGTGGCCGCCCCACGAGAAGGCGACGTTCGTGCCGTCGGGGGTGGTGGCACAGACCGTCGTCATGCCGTTCACGTGCACGCCCTCGCACCTGCGAACGGTGGCCTGCTGCATCGGCACGCCCGGTGAGTGGTCCGAGACGTACTCCTCGACGCCTTGCCCGCACAGGATCGTCATCACGAGGAACGGGATCAGGAAGATCCACGGGCCGTAGCGGGCCGCTCGGTCGACGCGCGGTCCCGATCGGGTCGCAGTCATGACTCAACCCTTCGGACGCAGGGCCGCGACTGTGCGGGCGCGGGTGCGTGCGCCGGTGCCGGCCATCAGCGGAGGCTGAAGGTGGACATGATCTGGTCGATCCGCGGTTCGATCCACTTCTTCGTGCACAAGTTGAGGTCGACGTCGAAGGTGACGGTGATGAGGTAGCCGTCGGTGAAGGTGCCGTACCGTGACCTCGCCGTGAGGAACGCTCACGGTCTCCCCGGAGGGTTGTGGCGAGAGCGAAGGGGACGGGTGCGTGCTGGCCGAGCCGGGGCTGGAGGTCGGTGTACGGGAAGGCTGGCTGCTGCCGCAGCCGACGAGCAGCATTCCCATGGGCGTGAGCGCTGCTGCGGCAGTGATGGCATGACGAGTCACCCGAGACCTCCTGACGTCAGCGACGAGCACACCATCCCCTGGTCCACCCGGCCCCAAACCCGAGGCGTCGCTGCCGAGGGCTCAGGCGGTGGCAGGGACCAGCAGCGCGTACGCCGCCGGCTCGAGGCGCCAGGTCCGTTGACGCACAGGGCCGTAGGTCTCACCGTCGGCGCTGCACCAGAACGCCTCCCCGGCCACGGTGACCTCCCGGCCCCGCAGGTCCTGCACGTCCCGACGACGGTGGTGCCGCCCGCGCACCAGGTCGACGGCGTACGCCGCCATGGCGAGCGCGCCGACCGGCCGCGAGACGATCACGTCGAGCCGGCCGTCGTGCGGCTCCGCCTCGGGGACGAGCGGCGTGCCACCGCCCACCTGCGGTCCGTTGCCGACCGCGACCTGGAGGACCCGGTGGTCGGGCGTGCCGACGACGTCGCCGTCGACCTCGACCCGCAGCCGCAGCGTCGGCGGCCGGAGCGCCGTGAGTGCGGCTCCGATGGGATAGCCGACCCGGCCGAGCCGCTCCTTCCAGCGCTCGGCCCGGCGGGCCGCCTCGGAGCCCGCCCCGACGTGGACGCTGTTGACCACGACCTCGCCGCGGTCGTCGACCAGCAGGTCCATGGCCCGGCTGTGGCCGGCCTGGACGACCCGGGCCGCGGCCGCCGGATCGAGGGGGATGCCGTTCCCGCGTGCGAAGTCGTTCCCCGTCCCGAGCGGCACGAGGCCCACGGTCACCTCGCCGAGCTCACCGCGCCGATGCAGGGCGGCGATCACCGCGTGCATCGTCCCGTCACCGCCGGCCACGACGACGGTCGCACCGCGCCGACCGTCCAGAGCCGCGTCGAGCTCGTCCGCCGATGACGTCACCGCCCGGCGTACGTCGCCCGCAGCCCGCAGCGTCGTGATCGCACGGTCCAGCGCGACCTCGTCCGTGCCGGGGTTGGTCACCACGAGGTAGGTCACCTGGTCGCATCGCCGTGCCACGGTCGCGAACCTACCGGGTGGACGCCGGTCCCCGGACGTGACGATCGGGGACCGCGGCGTCATGTTTGGTAGTTTGCGGTCGCAAGAGCCCCGGTTTCTTGCCGGGGTTCCTTGCATGTGGAACAGCAAACCAAGGTGCGTCGAGCAGCCGGTCCCCAGCGGCCGGAGGGACTCCGTCCGTAGTGAAGGAGCAGCACACATGCCCGCGATCGCGATCATCGGTGCCCAGTGGGGCGACGAGGGGAAGGGCAAGGCGACCGACCTGCTCGGCAGCAGCGTCGACTACGTCGTGAAGTTCAACGGCGGCAACAACGCCGGCCACACGGTCGTTATCGGCGATGAGAAGTACGCCCTCCACCTCCTGCCCAGCGGCATCCTCAGCCCCGGCGTCACGCCGGTGATCGGCAACGGCGTCGTCGTCGACCCGGAGGTCCTCTTCGAGGAGCTCGACGCACTCGACGCCCGTGGCATCGACACCTCGAGGCTCCGCGTCAGCGCGAGCGCGCACGTCATCGCCGACTACAACCGCCAGCTCGACAAGGTCACCGAGCGGTTCCTCGGCTCGCGCAAGATCGGCACCACCGGCCGCGGCATCGGGCCGACGTACGCCGACAAGGTCAACCGCATCGGCATCCGGATCCAGGACCTCTTCGACGAGAAGATCCTGCGCGGCAAGGTCGAGGGTGCGCTGGAGCTCAAGAACCAGATCCTCACCAAGATCTACAACCGCCGTGGCTTCACCGTCGACGCCGTCGTCGAGGAGCTGCTGTCCTACGCCGACCGGCTCGCCCCGATGGTCTGCGACACCGGTCTGCTGCTCGGCCAGGCGCTCGACCGCGGCGAGACGGTGCTCCTCGAAGGCGGCCAGGCGACGCTGCTCGACGTCGACCACGGCACCTACCCGTTCGTGACCTCGTCCAACGCCACCTCGGGCGGCGCCTGCACGGGCTCGGGGATCCCGCCGACCCGGATGGACAAGGTGGTCGGCATCGTCAAGGCCTACACCACCCGTGTCGGCGAGGGGCCGTTCCCGACCGAGCTCCACGACGACATGGGCGAGTTCCTCCGCAAGACGGGCGCGGAGTACGGCGTGACCACCGGCCGCCCGCGTCGCTGCGGCTGGTTCGACGCGGTGATCGCGCGGTACGCCGCCCGCGTCAACGGTGTCACCGACTTCGTGCTCACCAAGCTCGACGTGCTCGGCGGCCTCGAGCAGGTGCCGGTCTGTGTGGCCTACGACGTCGACGGCATCCGCCACGACGAGATGCCGGTCAACCAGACCGACTTCCACCACGCGACGCCGATCTATGAGTACCTCCCCGGCTGGTGGGAGGACATCTCTGGTTGCCGCTCCTTCGACGAGCTGCCGAAGAACGCCCAGGACTACGTCAAGGCGGTCGAGGCGATGTCCGGCGCGCGGATCTCCGTCGTCGGCGTCGGCCCGAAGCGCGACGAGACGGTCGTCATCCACGACCTCACGGCCTGACCCCACCTGCGTCGAGTCCCGGGTCGTGACGGCCACGGCCGTACACAACCCGGGACTCGACGCGCCAGACCCGAGACTCGACCCTCAGGAGCCGGAGGCGGACCGGCCGACCCCGAAGGCCGTGGAACTCACCGTGGTGACGCCGGGCGCCGGTCGCTCCTCGGCGGTGAGCGTCTTCTTCGCCGGGTCGGCGACGAGCACGATGAGATGGTCGAGGAGCTTCCCCTCGTCGCCGCCGAAGTCGTAGTCGGTGAAGACCAGGTCGGTGTCGCCGTCCCCGTCGACGTCGGTGGCGCTCGGCATGGCGGGCGAGTGGGAGCCCTCCGTGTCCAGACCGCTGACCTTCCAGTCGGTGGTGGTCCAGGTGCCGCCGGCGTCGTACTCCAGGACGTCGAACTCGGAGGCGATGTAGCAGACCAGCTCCGGCACACCGTCCTGGTCGAGATCGGTGACCAGGCTGTGTGCGCAGTTGGCGGTGCCGACGTCCTCGGGAAGGCTGAGGTCCTTCGGCGTCAGCGTGGTGCCGTCGGAGATGAAGACGCCGGCACCCTGGCCCTCGACCTCGAAGCCGAAGACGAGGTCGTCGTCGCCGTCGCCGTCCACGTCGGCCGGGTCGAGGCTCATCGTGGCGTCGCCGGCGGTCCACGGGGCGTCATACATCCGGATGGTCTTCGACCACCCGCCGCCCTCCTGGGACTCCAGCACGGAGATCCGCAGCGACAGGTCGCCCGGGTCGTCGTAGACCCCGCTGAGGTTCTTGCCGTCACCGCGGGACGCGATGCCGACGTCGTCGCGGCCGTCACCGTTGACGTCGGCGGTGAAGACCGCCACGGGCTTGTCCCAGTAGGGCAGCCGGATCATCGACCCGGGCACCCCCGCGGCGTCGGTGCGGAGCTGGAACGCCCCTTTCTGTCCGCTGACCGCGACCAGGTCCGTCCGCCCGTCACCGTCGACGTCGCCCGTGACCTCCGCCTGGGGCAGCGTCGCGGGCGCCTTCCCGGCGGCGAAGCCCGTCCCGGTCGAGGTGAAGAGCATGTCGGCGTCGGGGTCGTTGAAGGTGTTCTCCACGAGGCCGAACCCGGCGCCGAGCAGCACGTCACCTTTGCCGTCGCCGTCGAGGTCGCCGACGACCCCCCGCTTCGTCGTCGTGGCTGCCGCGGCCGGCTCGCTCTCCGACCCGTGCCGCGTGCCCAGCCAGACGCCACCGCCGGCGAGCGCCGCGAGGAGTACGGCGCCGGCCGCACCCACGGCGACCGTCTTCCGGGTGAGGCCACCCCGGGTGCGAACGGTCGCCCCGGCGGCGTACGTCTGGTCGCTGCCGGAGAGCAGTTGGAGCTGGTCGCGGACCTCGACCGCGGTGGCCGGCCGCTGGGCAGGGTCCTTCGCGAGGACCCGGGCGAGGATGACGTTGGCCTGCCGGGTGACGTCGTCGTCGCCGGGGAGCTGCGGGACGTCGCCGTGGAGGTGGGCGAGCGCCACCTCCACGTCACTCCCGGCGTACGGCGCCCGCCCGGTCACGGCCTCGTAGAACAGGCAGCCGAGCGCGTAGAGGTCGCCCGCGGGGGAGCCGGGGTCGCCCTCGGCGCGCTCGGGCGCGAGGTAGTTCCAGGTGCCGGCCACCGAACCCGGCTGGGTGAGGCCGGAGGAGTCGGTGTGGGCGACGCCGAAGTCGCCGAGGTAGGCGTGCGGGCGGGTGAGGTCGGTGTCGCGGAGGAGGACGTTCTCCGGCTTCACGTCGCGGTGCACGACCCCGACGGCGTGCGCGGCGGCGAGCGCGTCGGCGACCTGAGCGCAGACGTCGGCGGCCAGGGTGGTCGGCATGCCGCCGTGCTCCCGGATGAGTCGGGCGAGGTCGCCGCCCGCGGCGTACTGCGAGACGAGGTAGGGCCACCCCTCGTGCACGCCGTGGTCGTAGACGGCGATCACGTGGGGCGACTCGAGCCGGGCCATGACCGTCGCCTCGCGCTCGAAGCGCGCGAGGAACTCCGGGGACTGGGCGAGCGTCGCCATGACGACCTTGATCGCGACGGGCCGGTGGAGGCGGGTGTCGGTCCCGGCGTACACCATCCCCATCGCGCCCTGGCTGAGCACGGCGTCGATGCGGTACGGACCGATCCGGGTGCCGATCTGGGGCGGGGTGCCGGCGTTCGGCGGAAGGGTGGCGTCGGATGGCTGGGTCACGGGAGCACTCCGTTCAGCTGGTAGGTGTGCAGGGCCGCCGGACCACCGCTCCACGTGGCCCATGTCTGGGCGTTGAGGAACACGCCGTCGCCCGCGAGCGCGACCGAGATGGTGTAGTCGTCGGACTGCTCGTCCTTTGTGAAGGTCCCGAGGTCGGCCCGGCCGTCGCCGTTGACGTCGCTCAGGAAGATCGGGTGGAGCACGTCGCTGAACGTGCTCGGCTGGGACAGGGTGCCGAACAGCTGCGGGGCCTGCAGCACGCCGTCCTTGAACTCGCTGACCCGCAACCGCTGGTTGACCAGGTCGCTGAAGACGAGGACGAGCTCGTTCTGACCGTCCGCGTCGACGTCGGCGATGCCGAGCCCGTCGACGTACTGGTGGCGTACGTCGACCGGCTGCTGCTGCACGAACGTGCCGTCGTCCTGCTGGATCCAGGTGTTGACCTTCGAGACGCCCCGGGTGTGGTAGGCGTTCTGCTTGCTCGGCGCCCGGTCGAGGTCGAGGTAGTCGGCCCTGCCGTCGCCGTTCACGTCGCCCACCGCGGTCTTCTCGAAGTGGTCGTCCTCGACCTGCAGCGCCTTGATCGGCTTGTCGAAGCCCGAGCCGTTGTTGTGGTGGACCCAGAGCCGCATGACGCCCTTGAACGTGTTGCCGTTCGTCTTCGCGTCGACGTCGAGGTACTCCTGGACGATGTCGGTCCGGCCGTCGCCGTCGAAGTCGAGGGCGTACCACCGCAGCGCGGACGACGTCTTGTGGGTCCACTCGGCCGCGGGGTAGGTCAGGTCGCCGGAGAGCGCGCCGGTGCTCGACGTCACCGGGAAGGGCTTCTTCTTGCCATAGTCGTGGCGGATGGTGAGGGTGTCGCCCTTCCCGTCGCCGTCGAAGTCGCCGGTGAAGCGCCACACCGAGAGGTTGAACTTCCCCTTGATGCGCTCGTCGGCCCCCGTGAGCTTGGTGCCGTCCGAGGTCCAGGTGGTGACGTCGTACGTCGACGTCTTGGCGAAGTCGTCGTCGACGTAGGGATAGGCGACGACGTCGCCCTTGCCGTCGCCGTTCCCGTCGCCGAGGATCGGGCCCTTCGGCGCCGCCGCGGCCTTCGCGCCGGAGCCCGAACCGCCCGCCGCCGCGGCGGACGCGCCGTCGTCGTGGGACCACGGTCGGGTGACGCCGAGCGCGGCGCCGCCTCCGACCACGATCGCCCCGACGCCGACCGCACCGGCCAGCAGCAGGCTCTGGGCCCGGCTGCGGCCGGGGACACGCGGGGTGAGCGGCGTGGGAGGAGTCGCCACGACCGCCCCGCGGCGCGCCGCCGTCGGCGGCGGGACGGGGAGACCGGAGAGCGGGGTCTGGCCCGTCGGAGCGGGGCCCGCCGCGAGCGGCGCGCCGCCGGCCGGCACGATCCCGGCTGGCGGCGCCGGCTGGCGGCGCAGCGTCATCAGGTCGTCGCGCAGCTGGTCGGCGGAGGGGTAGCGCGCCTGGGGGTCCTTCGCCATCGCGCGCAGGAGGATCGCGTTGGCGGTCGCACTGAACGGGTCGTCGCCGGCGAGCTGGGGGATCGGCGCGGTCTGGTGGGCCACCGCGATCTCGACGTCGGTGCCGGCGTACGGCGGCCGGCCGGTGAGCGCCGCCCACAGCAGGCAGCCGGTGGCGTAGATGTCGGCGGCCGGGGTGCCGGGCTCGCCGCGGCCGCACTCGGGGGAGAGGTAGCTCCACGTCCCGGAGACCGTGCCGCCGCGGGCGAAGCCGTCGGTCTCGGTGTGGGCGATGCCGAAGTCGCAGAGGTAGACCATCGGGTCGCGCGTGGAGTCCGGGTCGCGGAGCAGCACGTTGCTCGGCTTGATGTCGCGGTGGACGACACCGGCGCGGTGGGCGTCGGAGAGCGCCTCGGCGACCTCGGCGCAGACCAGCGCCGCGAGCTGCGGCGGCATCGGGCCGCGGCGGCGCATGAGCGCACCGAGGTCGCCGCCACCGATGTGCTGGGTGACGATGAACGGCGCGCCGTCGTGCTCGCCGACGTCGTAGATCGCGATCACGTGGGGCGAGTTCAGCTTGGCGAGCACCTCGGCCTCGCGCCGGAAGCGCTCGAGGAACTCCTGTTCGCCGAGCGCCGCCGAGACGACCTTGAGGGCGACCTTGCGGCCGAGGTCGGTGTCGGTCGCGGTGTAGACCACGCCCATACCGCCGAAGCCGAGCTGGCTGTCGATCCGGTAGCGGCCGAACTGGTCACCGGGGGAGGGAAGCAGGGGCATGGCCGCTTCCTACCCGCCGGCGCCCGGCTGAACCCTCCCGCGCCGAAATTCGGTACCGGCGTCGTGGGCCCTACCCTTGGGGCCTGTGAAGAGCCCCCTCACCGTCCTGGTCGTCGGCACCGGCGGGCGCGAGCACGCGCTCGTCCTCGCACTCGCCGCGGAGGAGGGCGCGGTCGTCCACGCCGCGCCCGGCAACCCCGGCATGGCCGCCGTGGCCACGCTCCACGAGGTCGACCCGCTCGACGGCGAGGCGGTCGCGTCCCTGGCGGTGTCGCTCGGCGTCGACCTGGTCGTCGTCGGCCCGGAGGCCCCGCTGGTGGCCGGCGTCGCCGACGTGGTCCGGGCGCGTGGCGTCGCGGTCTTCGGGCCGTCGCGCGCGGCCGCGCAGCTCGAGGGCTCGAAGGCCTTCTCCAAGGAGGTCATGGCCGCGGCCGGCGTCCCGACCGCGGGGTCGCGCACCTGCACCACGCCCGAGGAGGCCGCCGCCGCGCTCGACGAGTTCGGGGCGCCGTACGTCGTCAAGGACGACGCCCTCGCCGCGGGCAAGGGTGTCCTCGTCACCCGTGACCGCGACGCCGCCCTCGCGCACGCCGCCGCCTGCGAGCGGGTGGTCATCGAGGAGTTCCTCGACGGGCCGGAGATGTCGCTGTTCGCGGTCTGCGACGGGACGACCGCCTACGCCCTCCAGCCGGCGCAGGACTTCAAGCGGATCTTCGACGGTGGCCGCGGACCCAACACCGGCGGGATGGGCTCCTACACACCGCTGACCTGGACCCAGGACGACCTCGCCGAGGTGGTGCTCGAGACCGTCGTCCGTCCGACCCTGGCCGAGATGGGTCGACGTGGCGCGCCGTTCGTCGGCTGCTTGTACGTCGGCCTGGCGCTCACCGCCAAGGGACCGCGGGTCATCGAGTTCAACTGCCGCTTCGGCGACCCCGACATCCAGCCGGTGCTCGCGGTCCTCGACTCCTCCCTCGGGGAGCTGCTGGCGGCCGCGGCCGAGGGCCGGCTCGCCGAGGTGGCCGCGCCCCGCTTCCGCGCCGAGGCGGCCGTGACCGTCGTCCTCGCGTCGGCCGGCTATCCGGAGTCCTCCTCGAAGGGCGATGTCATCACCGGCGTCGAGGACGCCGCCGCCCGGCCGGGCGTGGACGTCATCCACGCCGGCACCGCGATCTCCCCGACGGGCGAGCTCGTGACGGCCGGCGGTCGGGTGCTCGCCGTACGCGCGACGGGGCGCGACGTCGCCGACGCGCGCGCCACGGCGTACGCCGCTGCCGACCTCATCTCGTTCGACGGGATGCAGCGCCGCTCCGACATCGCCGCCGAGCCGCTCGGCGTCGTCGAGGGCGCCTCGCTGCGCTGACGGTGAGGACAGGCTGCCGAGCCGGCGTCCATGGACGCCGACCGGTCAGGCGCGTCTGCGGGGTCGGCTACCGGATCCGCCGACTCGGCGGGCCTCCTGGCTCAGGCTCAGTGGCTCTGACCCCAGATGAAGCCGAAGACGCCGCACGCCACGCCGGCGATCACGATCAGCCAGAGTGAGATGTAGGCCAGCGTGTGCATGCCATGCTGGTAGTGGTTCTCCTCGAAGCCGGTGAAACCAGGGGCCTCGACGTTCTCGATCTCGGTCATGCGCGCACTCCTTGAGCAGGTCTGGTCGAACCGGTCCGACTCGTCGATCGGACAGTGGCAGCACGGTAGCGCCCCGCTGGCCTTGGTGGCGGCCGGTTCCGGCGTCTGTGGATGACGGCGACGGGAGGTCAGCGACTGCTGCGACGCTTCCTTCTGCGCCCGAACGCGGTCAGAATGGAAGGACGGTCGATGTGTCGATGCCGCTGTCGGGAGGTGCTGTGGAGACGCTGCAGCACCTCCGCATGTCGTGGGAGGAATACCTCCAGTTGCCGGAGAAGCCGAAGGCGGAGTGGGTCGACGGTGAGGTTGTCGTGAGCCCGCCTGTCGGGCAGCCACACGGCGTCTCGACGCTCAGACTGGGTGCGCGCCTCCTGGAGTGTCTGCCCGGCCTGGTGGTGATGACGGAGGTGGGCGTCCGGCTGCCGCGCAACCGAGTGCGGGCACCCGACCTCATGGTCGTCGAGCACCGCACAGATGAGCGGTTCGTCACGGACCCGCCGGTCCTGGTCGTCGAGGTGCTCTCGCCGAGCACCAGGTCCGAGGACACCATCCGCAAATCGATGGAGTACGCCGCCGGAGGCGTCGGGCAGTACTGGATTCTCGACCCCGAGCTCCGCGCGCTCGACATCCACGCCAACCGCGACGGCGCCTGGCAGCCGCTCCTCCACCTCGACGAGGCGCGTCCGATCGGCGAGGTGACGGTCGCGGGCCACGTCGTATCCCTGGATCTCGGGGACGTGCTCGGCACGGTCGCCTAGCGCGCTCGGGCTCAGGCCCGACGGACGCGTTCGTGGCGTCGGGCGGTGCGTGGGACAATCGGCGCCGTGACTGTGCCTAACGTCCTGGCAACCCGCTACGCCGCGCCCGACCTGGTCGGGATCTGGAGCCCCGAGCACAAGATCGTGCTCGAGCGGCAGCTCTGGATCGCCGTCCTCAAGGCCCAGAAGGACCTGGGCATCGACGTCCCCGACGGTGTCGTCGAGGCCTACGAGGACGTCGTCGACAAGGTCGACCTCGCCTCGATCGCCGCGCGCGAGCGGGTGACCCGACACGACGTGAAGGCGCGCATCGAGGAGTTCTCCGCGCTCGCCGGGCATGAGCACATCCACAAGGGGATGACGTCGCGCGACCTCACCGAGAACGTCGAGCAGCTCCAGATCCTGTCCTCGCTCAGGGTCGTCCGTGACCGTGCGGTGGCGACCCTCGCCCGGCTCGCCCGGCTCGCCGGTGAGCACGAGGCCACCGTGATGGCCGGCCGCTCCCACAACGTCGCCGCGCAGGCGACGACGCTCGGCAAGCGGTTCGCGACCGTCGCCGACGAGATGCTGGTCGCGCTGCAGCGCGTCGAGGAGCTCATCGCTCGCTACCCGCTGCGCGGCATCAAGGGCCCGATGGGGACGGCCCAGGACATGCTCGACCTGCTCGACGGTGACGAGACCAAGCTCGCCGAGCTGGAGCAGCGCGTCGCCGCCCACCTCGGCTTCGACCGGGTCCTCACCAGCGTCGGCCAGGTCTACCCGCGCTCGCTGGACTTCGACGTCCTCTCCGCGCTGGTCCAGCTCGTCGCCGCGCCGTCCAACCTCGCGACGACCATCCGTCTCATGGCCGGCAACGAGCTCGTCACCGAGGGCTTCAAGGAGGGCCAGGTCGGCTCCTCGGCGATGCCCCACAAGATGAACTCCCGCTCCACCGAGCGCGTCAACGGTCTCGCTGTCGTCCTGCGCGGCTATCTCTCCATGATCGGCGAGCTTGCCGGCGACCAGTGGAACGAGGGCGACGTCTCCGACTCCGTCGTGCGCCGGGTCGCGCTGCCGGACGCCTTTTTCGCCGCCGACGGCCTCTTCCAGACCTTCCTGACGGTGCTCGACGAGTTCGGTGCCTTCCCGGCGGTCATCCAGCGCGAGCTCGACCGCTACCTGCCCTTCCTCGCCACCACCAAGGTGCTCATGGCCGCGGTCAAGCAGGGCGTGGGTCGCGAGGCGGCCCACGAGGCGATCAAGGAGGCCGCGGTCGGCACCGCCCTCGACATGCGCCAGGGCCAGGCGGAGAACGACGTCTTCGCTCGCCTCGCCGCCGACCCTCGCCTCGGGCTCTCCGCCGACCAGCTCGGCGCTCTCGTGGCCGAGCCGATCACCTTCACGGGGGCGGCCGTCGCCCAGGTCCAGGAGGTCGTGCGCCGCGTCGAGGCGGTCGTCGCCGCGCATCCGGAGGCCGCTGCCTACGTGCCGGGAGACATCCTCTGAGCGGCGTCTCGACGGGCCCCGGGACCGGGACCGGTCCGGCCGGCGTGATCACCGTGGCCGCGGTGGTGTTCCGCGACGCCGACGGCCGGATGCTCGCGGTGCGCAAGCGCGGCACCGACCGGTTCCTGCTCCCGGGCGGCAAGCTCGAGCCCGGGGAGTCGCCCGCGGAGGCGGCCGCGCGGGAGGTGCAGGAGGAGCTCGGCGTACGCGTGACGCCGGACGAGCTGACCCTGCTCGGCGAGTTCGAGGCCGCCGCCGCCAACGAGCCCGACCACGTCGTCCGCTCCACCGTGTTCACGCACCCGGCCGCGATCACGCCGTGTGCCGCCGCCGAGATCGCCGAGCTGCGCTGGGCGTCCCTCGAGGAGCTGTCGTCGGACCCGTCGGTCGCGGCGCTCACCCGCGACCACGTCGTGCCCGCACTGCGCTGACCCGGCGCTGACCCGGCGCTGACCCGGGCACGCGCCGCGCGCCACGGGGCCGCAGCCTAGGAGCGCCAGTCGCGGACGGCCATGACCAGCGCCGCCAGCAGCAGGAGTACGGCGGAGAGCAGCGCGATCCGCAGCGCCTGCGACTCCGCGACGTGGAGCCCGGCGAACGTGTAGACGGTCATCATGAGCGCCGCCCCGACCGAGGAGCCGATCCGCTGTCCGGTCTGCAGCGCGCCGCCGGCCGCGCCGCCCATCCGGGGCGGGACCTGGTCGAGGCTCAGCACCATGTTGGGGGAGACGACGGCGCCACCGCCGAGCCCGGCGACCAGGAGCGCCGGCACGGAGACCCACCACAGGTGACCAGGGCTCAGCAGCGGCAGCGCGAGCGCGGTGACCGCCACGCCGAGGGCGACGACGGTGAGCGCGATGACGGTGATCAGCCGGCCGACGTCGTTCACCACCCGCCCCGCCGCGGGCGCGCTGAGCGCGGCGCCGACCGCGAACGGCGAGAGCAGCAGTCCCGCGTGGAGCGGCCCGAAGCCGAGGGCGTCCTGGAGGTAGTACGACGTGACCAGGAGCGTGCCGGTGAAGCCGGTGAAGTACAGCCCACCGATGGCGAGCCCACCGGCGTACCCCCGGACGCGGCGCAGCAGCGACACGTCCAGCAGCGGAGGCCGGCCACGCGCGACGGCCCGGCGCTCCCAGCGGACGAAGCCCCATCCGCACACGGGGGCGAGGACGAGCAGCGCGAGAGGCCAGTAGCGCTCGCCCTCGACGCTCACCACCGGGAAGAGGACGGTGATGACCGTCGCGCCGAGCAGGGCGGCACCGACGACGTCGATGCGGGCGTCGCCCGCGGCGGCCGCGCGCCCCGGGACGAGCCGCGCGACGAGGACGAGCGCCACCAGGCCGAGCGGCAGGTTGATGAGGAAGAGGTAGCGCCAACCGTTCTCCGGCCCGGCGATGCTCAGGATCAGGCCGCCGAGGACGGGGCCGACCGCGGAGGAGACCGAGACGGTGAAGCCGAAGAGACCGAACGCCCGACCGCGCTCCGGGCCACGGAAGAGCTGTTGGATCAGGCCGGAGTTCTGCGGAGTGAGAAGTCCGGCGGTCGCTCCCTGCAGCAGGCGTGCCGCGACCACGACGCCGGCGCTGGGCGCCAGCCCCACGAACGCGCTCGAGCAGGTGAAGCCGACGAGGCCGACCAGCATCAGCCGGCGCCGTCCGTAGGCGTCGCCGAGCCGGCCGCCGGCGACCAGCGTGAGCCCGAAGGTGAGGGCGTAGCCCGACACCACCCACTGCACCGTACCGGCGCTGGTGTGGAGCCCCTCCTGCATGGACGGCACCGCAACGTTGACGATCGACACGTCGAGCAGCGCCATGAAGCCGACCAGCAGCGACACCCCGAGGATGCGCCAGCGTCGTGGGTCGGGACCGTCGGCGTCCGACGACGTCCGCTGCTCCGCCTCGGCGGTCTCCTCGCTCACGGGTCCACTCTTCCGGAGCGGTCAAGGGCGTCGTACGCCGGACCCCACCGTGGCGGCGCCGACGCGGGGAGCACGGCTCCGCCTGACGGCCGACGGGCGTCACCGGCGGGCGCGCCAGCCGGTCAGCTTGCCGGGGTTGACCACCAGCCACACGTCCGTGACGCGTCCGCCCACGACGCGCAGGTTGGCCACCGCCCGGACCTCACCCGTCTCCGTGAGCACGAAGCCGAGCCCGTCCGCGGTGGCCCGCTCCGCCAGGGCCCAGCTCGGCCGCTTCGTGAGTACGCCGAGCAGGAACCGCGCCACGTTGCGCGGCCCCACCACGGGGTTCCTGGCCGCGCTGACGACGCCACCGCCGTCCGAGCGGAGCGTGACCGTCGGGTCGAGCAGCGCGGTGAGGCCACCGAGGTCGCCGCCACCCGCGGCCGCGACGAACGCACGCACGACGGCGTCGTGCTCCGCGGGTCGCGCCGCGACGTTGCGGTGGTCGGCGACCCGTCGCCGTGCGGACGTCGCCAGCTGGCGCACGGCGGCCGGCGAGCGCCCCACGATCTCGGCGATCTCCGGGAACGGCAGCGTGAAGACGTCGTGCAGCACGAACGCGACCCGCTCGGCCGGGGTCATCGCGTCGAGGACGACCAGCAGAGCGGTGCTGACGGTGTCGTCGAGCGTGACCCGATCGGCCGGGTCCGGCGCCCGGCCGTCGCCGAGGAGGCCCGCCGGGACGGGCTCGGGCAGCCACTCGCCGACGTACTGCTCCCGGCGGACGCGCGCCGACTTCAGCACGTCGAGACAGACGCGGCCGGCGACCCGGGTCAGCCAGCCCTGGACGTTGGCGACGGCGGCCCGCTCCTCCGCGGAGAGGCGATACCACCGGAGGTAGGTCTCCTGGACGGCGTCCTCCGCCTCCTCGAGCGTGCCGAGGAGGCGGTAGGCGAGGGCGAGCAGCCGCCGCCGCTCCGCGATCACCTCGGGGATCTGCGCCGGCGTCGACGGGTCGGGCTCGTTCATCGGCGTTCCTCCACTCTCGCGCGCCTCACCAGTCTGACGACGCGGCCCGCCGGACTGTGAGGACCTCACATCCACCGCGGTCGTCTCGTCAGAGTCGGTGAGCGCCCGCGCCCGACGGGCGACGTACGACGAAGGAGTGGTCATGCTGCCGCACGTCAACCTGAGCAAGCTCTTCCCGGCCGCCTACGAGGCGCAGCTCGCTGCCGAGAAGGCGGCGCAGGAGGCGGTCGTGACTGCCGGGCTCGACCCCCTGCTGGTCGAGCTGGTGAAGATCCGCGCCTCGCAGCTCAACGGCTGCGCGTTCTGCCTCCGGATGCACACCCGGGACGCCCTGGAGAAGGGCGAGACGGCCGACCGACTCGCCCTGGTGGCGGCCTGGTGGGAGTCGCAGTACTTCACCGCCCAGGAGCAAGCGGCCCTCACCCTCGCGGAGCGCATCACCCGGATCGGCGACGAGCACACCGCACCCGCCCCGACGGTCGACATCGAGGGTGTGCTCGACGAGAAGCAGATCGCCGCGATCGTCCTCGTCGCGATCACGATCAACACGTGGAACCGCTTCGCCGTCGCCAGTCACTACCCCGTCGCTCCGTGAGCCTTCGTCCCGAGAGACCACCAGCTCGATCGCACGCCGCGGTGCGATCCGGGGATCGGTGCGGTCGGACCGCAGCGAGACGGACGAATATCTAATAGTGCACTGAAAAAGTAGACTATGATGTCGGTATGACCACCGCAGTGCTGCCCTCCCTGCCGTCGTACGACGGCGCTGAGCTCGTCGTCCCCGCGCCCGGCGCCGGCCCTGGCAACTGGGCGGGCGCGGCCAGTGCCGTCCTCGTCGACGGCGTCTTCTGGCTCGCTTGGCGCAACCGCCGCCCGCTCGGCGTCGGGCGGGGCGTGAGCGTGTCGGTCGCCCGCTCGCTCGACGGTGTCGCCTTCGAGACCGTCGCCGAGGTTCACCGCGACCAGCTCGGCTGCGAGTCGCTCGAGCGACCCGTCCTCGTGCCGCTGCCGGAGGGTGGCTGGCGGCTCTACCTCTCCTGTGCCACCTGGGGGTCCAAGCACTGGTGGGTGGACAGCCTCACCGCCTCGACCCCGGAGGAGCTGCCTCGGGGCGCTCGGCGGATGGTGCTCACCGGGGACGACGCGACGGCGGTGAAGGACCCGGTCATCGACATCGATCCGGACACCGACGAGTGGCAGATGTGGCTGTGCTGCCACCCGCTGACCGCGCCTGGCGAGGAGGACCGGATGACGACCCGCCGGCTCACCAGCGTCGACGGACTCCGCTGGGAGGATCAGGGGGTGGTGCTCGCGGGACGGCCGGGGGAGTGGGACGCCCGGGGCGCGCGGGTCACGACGGTGCTCTCCCGCGAGCCTCTGGTCGTCCTGTACGACGGCCGTCCCGATGCCGCCTCGAACTGGTTCGAGACGACCGGGGTCGCGCATGCGGACGGCGCGCGCCTCGTGGCCGATCCCGACCGGCCGCCGATCGCGTCGCCGTACGCCGACGGCGCGTTCCGCTACGCCTCGGCCGTGCCGCTGCCCGACGGTCGGACGCGGTTCTACGTCGAGGCCGCGCGTCCGGACGGCGCCCACGACCTGGTCACCGTGGTGCGATAGCCGACGTCCCCACTGCCACGTCGCTCAGCGAGCAGGATCCCATCGCCGGGCGTCCATGTAGGCGGACTCGGCGCGCCGGGTGTGCCGGCCCGACGGTCAGGCGGAGGTGCGCTGGGTGGATCGCTGGGCGAAGGAGCCGCGGCTCGTCGTGGAAAGCCAGTCGCCGAAGTCTCGGCCGCTGACCGCGGAGAGCAGCTTGATGTCGTCGGCGAAGCAGGGGGCCAGCTGCTCGCGCTGCTGCGGCGTGAGCAGCGGCCGGTGTGCCTCGTCGGGGCCGGC
Source organism: Nocardioides eburneus (assembly GCF_040838215.1). Classification (NCBI taxonomy): domain Bacteria; kingdom Bacillati; phylum Actinomycetota; class Actinomycetes; order Propionibacteriales; family Nocardioidaceae; genus Nocardioides; species Nocardioides eburneus. The sequence continues at coordinate 27,945 of NZ_JBFPJR010000008.1, forward strand.
GAGGTGGCGCAGCAGCGCCGGGGCGGCGCGTCGCCAGGCCTCGGGCGGCGCGAACTGGCCGAGCCAGGCGCCGGCGCGCACGACCGGACCGAGGGTGCGCGGGCGCCAGCCGGGCTCGACGTAGGACCGCGAGTTGTCGCGCGGGATGCTCGTGACCAGGCCGGTCTCGATCCCGAGGAACCGGCAGGCGGTGTCCACGGCTCCGGACGGATCGTCGACGAGCTCCTTGTAGCGCAGCAGGAGCACCCGCTCGGGGTCGACGTGCTGGTGGAGATGCGCCAACTGCTCGCCGTACATCCCCAGCTCGCGGTATCGCCAGAAGGGCGCCCAGCCGTCCCGGACGCGCTGGTCCTGGAGGGAGAAGGCGGTGAGGAAGTCCGACACGGGCTCGAGGCCGTCACACCACAGGTGCATCCAGTTGGAGTAGGCCCGGTCGATCGGGTCGCGGACGACGGCGATCAGCCTCGCCTCGGGGAGGGCGTCGGCGATGCGGCGGTGGGCGCCGCGGCTCCATAGGTAGAACGGCGTGCTCTCGCCACGGACCCGGTCCTCCGGGGCGTCGGCGAAGAGTCGTGCGTAGTCGTCGCCGTGCCACACCCACTCCTGCTGGGAGTGCTGGTCGCCGGGGCCGCGCCAGTGGGGCGGCGGGGCGTCGTCGCAGAGGAAGTACTTCGGCTCCTTCGGCTGCGACATGAACACCTGCGGATGCTGCGCGAGCGCGGAGTGGAGCGCGGTGGTTCCGGCCTTCGGGGCGCCGATGATCAGGAAGTCTGGCCCGCGGTCGGGTCCGACGCGACGTGTCATCCGCCCTCCTCGGATAAGTGACGTGACTCAGTGTACTTACGCGACTAGATCCTGCTCAAGCGCGATCTCCTAGGCTGTGCCCGTGGCCGACCTCAACATTCCGCCTGCCCCTGCGATCGCCGGTGCGCGACACCTCCACTCCGGCAAGGTCCGCGACCTCTACGAGATCGAGGAGGGCCCGTACGCCGGTCATCTGCTCATGGTGGCCAGTGACCGGATCTCGGCGTTCGACCACGTCTTCGACACCACGATCCCCGACAAGGGGGAGATCCTGACCCGGCTCTCACTGTGGTGGTTCGAGCAGCTCGACGACCTGGTGCCCCACCACGTCGTCTCCACCGACGTGCCCGAGGAGGTCAAGGGCCGGGCGGTGATCTGCCAGAAGCTCCACATGTTCCCGGTCGAGTGCGTCGCCCGCGGCTACCTCACCGGCTCCGGCCTGCGGGAGTACGACGCGACCGGCGAGATCTGCGGGATCCGCCTGCCGCACGGGCTGGTCGACGGCTCCCGGCTCGACCCGGCGATCTTCACTCCGGCGACGAAGGCCGAGCTGGGCGACCACGACGAGAACGTCAGCTACGAGCACGTCGTGCGCCAGGTGGGCGAGGACGACGCGGCGGCGCTGCGCCGGCTGACGCTCGACGTCTACCACCGCGCCGAGGAGATCGCGCGCGGCGCCGGCCTGATCCTCGCCGACACGAAGTTCGAGTTCGGCGTCCGCCAAGACGACCTCGGCATCCGCACGATCGTGCTCGCCGACGAGGTCCTCACGCCCGACTCGTCGCGCTACTGGGACGCGGCGCAGTGGAACCCCGGCCACGCCATCCCGTCGTTCGACAAGGACGTCATCCGGCGCTGGCTGCTCTCCCCGGAGGCCGGCTGGGACCGCGAGAGCGGCGCCACCCCGCCCCCGCTGCCGGCCGAGACCGTCGAGCGCACCCGCGCGAAGTACGTCGAGGCCTACGAGAAGCTCACCGGCCACTCGTTCTGAGTCGGCCCGCACAAAGTTGGTGGGACACCCTCCCCGGATATGTAACTCGCGGGTAGGTTGTCGGCGCACGTCCGAGTGATGCCGAGTGATGGAGGCCGCGTGAGCACGTCGTACAACCTGTCGTCCCTGCTGGAGAAGGGCGCCGCCGCCCACCCCGACCGCGACGCCGTCGTCCTCGGCGACACGCGGCTGACCTACGGGCAGGTCGACGCGCTCGCCAACCAGGTCGCCAACCTGCTCGTCGCGCGCGGGATCGAGCCGGGCGACAAGGTCGCGCTGATGAGCCCGAACCTGCCGTACTTCACGATGGTCTACTTCGGCATCCTCAAGGCCGGCGCCACCGTGGTCCCGCTCAACGTCCTGCTCAAGGACCGCGAGGTGGCCTACCACCTGGCGGACTCCGACGCGAAGGCGATCTTCGCCTTCCAGGGCACGCCCGAGCTGGCGATCGGCCAGGAGGCGTACGACGGGTTCTCGCAGACCGACTCCTGTGAGCACTTCTTCGTGATCACGGCCGACCCGTCGGCCGCCTCGCCGATCGAGGGCACCCCCGACCGTCCGGCGGAGACGCTCTTCGGGGCGCTCGGTGCCGTGCAGGCCGCGCCGACGTTCGCGACGGTGGCGACCGACGAGGACGACACCGCGGTCATCCTCTACACCTCCGGCACCACCGGGCAGCCCAAGGGGGCGGAGCTGCGCCACCGCAACCTGCGCGACAACGCCCTGATCGGCGACGCGCTCTTCGGGGCCTCGGGCGACAACCCGGACACCTTCCTCGCGGTGCTGCCGCTCTTCCACGCCTTCGGCCAGACCGTCTGCCAGAACGGCGCACTCGCCTACGGCGGCACGATCGTGATGCTGCCGCGCTTCGAGCCGCAGGCCGCGCTGCAGCTGATGCTGGCCGAGAAGGTCAGCTTCTTCGCCGGCGTGCCGACGATGTATTGGGGCCTCCTCGGCGCCCTCGACGCTCCGTCGGACTCTGGGGCGGTCGACCTCGCCGCGCTCAAGGAGAACCTGCGCGTGGCCGTGGCCGGCGGCTCGGCGCTCCCGGTCGAGATCCACAAGGAGTTCGAGGCCCGCTTCGGCGTCACGATCCTCGAGGGGTACGGGCTGTCGGAGACCTCGCCGGTGGCGTCCTTCTCGAAGTACGGCGAGCCCGCCCGCCCCGGGTCGATCGGCGTGCCGGTGCCCGGTTGCGAGATGGAGCTCATCGACCCGCACAGCTGGGAGCCCGTCGCGTGGACGCCGGACGCGGTGGGGGAGATCGCGATCCGCGGCACCAACGTGATGAAGGGCTACTACAAGCGCCCCGAGGCCACGGCGGCCGTCATCAGCGAGGACGGCTGGTTCCGCTCCGGCGACCTCGGCACGCGTGATGCCGACGGGTGGTACTCCATCGTCGACCGCACCAAGGACCTCATCATCCGCGGCGGCTTCAACGTCTATCCGCGCGAGATCGAGGAGGTCCTGCTCACCCACCCGGCGATCTCGCTCGCCGCCGTCATCGGTGTCCCGCATGACAGCCACGGCGAGGAGGTCAAGGCGGTCGTCATCCTCAAGCCCGGCGCCACCGCCACGCCCGAGGAGATCGTCGCGTGGAGCAAGGACACCATGGCGGCGTACAAGTACCCCCGCATCGTCGAGATCGTCGACTCGCTGCCCATGACCGCCACGGGGAAGATCCTCAAGCGCGAGCTCTCCTGACCCCGACGGCCGAGTCGGCGTCCCTGGACGCCGACTCGGCGCCGCGGGTCCGTCGAGTCGGCGCAGAGGTCACTGGAACGGGTTGGGGAGCGCGCCGGGGAGCTGGGCGAGGAGCTCGCGGGCCTGGGCGGCGACCTTGTGCTCGACGAGGACCTCGTACTTCGTCGCGACGACCTGCGTGACGGAGGAGAAGTCGCGCTGGCCTCGGGTGGCGCCGAAGCCGACCAGCGACCAGATCAGCCCGAAGATCGCCCCGAAGAGCATCGTCGAGATCACGACCCCGAGCCAGGCGTCGTTGCTGAACAGCGACAGCACGATCCCGACGAACAGCCCGAACCACAGACCCGAGACCAGGCCGGCGATGGCGACCCGGTTCCAGGTCAGCCGGCCGGTGATGCGCTCGAGCTGCTTGAGGTCGGTGCCGACGATCATGCAGTTCTCGACCGGGAACTCGTGGTCGGAGAGGAAGTCGACGGTGCGCTGGGCCGCCGCATAGTCGTCGTACGTCGCCAGCGACTGCGGGAACTGCAGCTTCAGCGGCGACGTGGCGCGGGGGTGGGAGGACGGCATGCTCATGTCTTCAGTCTGCCCGACGGGCGAGCGCGGATGCGGACGCGCGGCGCCGGACCACCTAGAATCCGGGCCATGCCTCGAGTCGTCGTCGACGTCATGCCCAAGCCCGAGATCCTCGACCCGCAGGGGAAGGCCGTGCTCGGCGCCCTGCCGCGGCTCGGGTTCACCGGGGTGACCGATGTGCGGCAGGGCAAGCGGTTTGAGCTCGAGGTCCACGAGGTCAACGACGACGTGCTCGCCGAGATCTCCACGATGGCCGAGACCTTCCTCGCCAACACCGTGATCGAGAACTTCACCGTCCGGGTGGAGGACAAGTGAAGATCGGCGTCGTCACCTTCCCCGGCACGCTCGACGACATCGACGCCGCCCGGGCCGTCCGCATCGGCGGGAACGAGGCGGTCTCGCTCTGGCACGGCGACCACGACCTCAAGGGCGTCGACGCGGTGATCCTGCCGGGCGGCTTCTCCTACGGCGACTACCTCCGCTGCGGCGCCATCTCCCGCTTCTCCCCGGTCATGACCGAGGTGATCGAGGCCGCCGGCAAGGGGCTCCCCGTGCTCGGCATCTGCAACGGCTTCCAGGTCCTCTGCGAGTCCCACCTGCTCCCGGGTGCGCTGATCCGCAACGACCACCGCAAGTTCATCTGCCGCGACCAGCGGCTGCGGATCGAGAACGCCGCCACCGCGTGGACCTCCGCGTTCGCGCAGGGCCAGGAGATCGTCGTACCCCTCAAGAACGGCGAGGGCCAGTTCGTCGCCGACGCCGAGACGCTCGACCGGCTCGAGGGCGAGGGCCGGATCGTCGCGCGGTATGTCGACGTCAATCCCAACGGCTCGCTGCGCGACATCGCCGGCGTCACCAACGAGGCCGGCAACGTCGTGGGGCTCATGCCCCACCCCGAGCACGCCGTCGAGGAGCTCACCGGCTCCGGGACCGACGGGCTGGGCTTCTTCACCTCGCTCGTCGAGAAGGTCTTCGCCTGAGCTCGCGCTGACCACGCCACAGGGCCGGCCCCGTCGGGGCCGGCCCTGTGGTCTTTCGCCGGAGCGTCGGTCGTGGCGGCCGAGCGCGTCAGCCGGTCAGCTGATCGGGCCGCCGTAGCGGCCCGTCGAGAGCGCGGTCCAGGTGGACGACCGGGCGATGCCGTCACCCCTCCACCCGAGGCTCTTCTGGTAGGCGACGAGCGCCTTCTTCGTCGCGCTGGTGAAGACCCCGTTGACGGGCAGCTTGAGGCGTACGTCGACGGCGTCGAGCGCACGTTGGAGGTTGCGGACCGACTCGCCGGCCGAGCCGGTCTTGAGGACCGGGTGGCTCGTGGCGGTGTGGAGCGCCATCCAGTTCTTCCGGCCGAAGATCGGGTTGACCCACATGTGGTGGGCGCGCTGCCAGGCGTTGATCGCCGAGCGGAGGCCGCTGCCGTAGGTGCCGTTCATCGAGCCGGTGAAGGTGCCGCGCTCCTTGAGCAGGCACTTGAGCGCCTTGACGACAGCGGGGTTGGGCTTCGCCGTCTTCGTGGGCGGCTTCACGGCGTAGTAGTGGTCGAAGGTGACGTTCATGCCGCCGCAGTGGCTGGCGGCCGACGCGTCCTGGCCGAACGCCACGTAGTCACGGTCGATGTTGATCGTCACGCCGCCGTAGGTCTCGTTGTGGCCGCCCTGGTACTGCTTCATCCGGCGGTCCGGCTGCCAGCCGTCGTTGCGGACGTAGGTCGAGGAGGTGTTCGCCTTCCCGTCCCAGTCGGCGATCCAGAGCCGGTCGGGCAGCTTGAACGTCGTCGGGCGGTAGACGCGGGCGTTGTCGACCGCCTTGATCCCGGAGCCGGCGCTCGAGTAGAGCCCCGACTTGTAGTGGTTGTTGTGGACGACGGAGGTCCAGCCGTTGAGGAACCACAGCGCCGACTCGCGGCAGGAGGTGTTGTCGAAGGTGAAGCCCTCGAGGTCGTAGAAGAGGGTGCTGCCTGCCACGATCCCGAGGGAGCGGGCGGCGGCGATGGCCGACTTCGCCTCGGCGCGGCCCTGCATCCGGGCCTTGTAGTAGGTGTTCGACGACGACGGGTTGATCCGCGGGTCGTCGCCGTAGCGCGGGAAGCGCGGGTTGCAGGACGCCTGCGGTCCCAGGGTGATGGGCAGCAGCTTCCAGCCCTTGGCGAGCTGAGTGCGGACCCAGGCGGCATCGAGGTAGGTCTGGTTGCGGCAGCCGCGCGACTTGCCGGAGATGTAGATCCCGACGGCGAGGTAGGGCGAGTAGTTCAGCCAGGTGTTCATCGCGCTCTGCGACGGGGCCTGGCACTGGTCGAACCCGTGGCCGGTGAACGCCCCCGGGGTGACCGGATTGGAGGCCGCCGCGAGGCGCAGGCCGTCCGGCCCCGGGCGCGGTGTCCCGGGAGCGAGCAGCAGGGTCGCGGCGAGGACCCCGGCGAGCAGTGCTCCGAGGCCGGCGGCGAAGGTGCGGCGAGGCGTGACTCCCAACATGGCGAGTCACGATAACCACAGAAATAACATCAGTAACAGCCGGCGATGACAATTACATCTTTGTAATTCGGCGAATCACAAGAATGTAATTCTCGCGGATCCCGAATATCGCCGAAAAAAGGATGGGCGCAAGGCGCCGCCCGGCCGGCGGGTATGACCGCCGGCCGCACGACGCCTCGCGCGGATCGTTGTGGGGTCAGTCCGGCTGGGTGCCGACCGGGCCGCCGGCGTACGACGGACGGCGGAGGACCAGGGTCAGCGCGCTGACCAGGCCCAGACCCGCGAGGATCGCCGCTGCCAGGAACGCCTCGTGGACGCCGGGGAGGAACTCGCCCGGCACGGCGTTGGCGGCATAGACCGACGCGATGACGGCGAGGCCGACGGCGCCGCCCAACTGCTGCATGGTCTGCAGAAGTCCCGAGGCGGAGCCGGCGTGCTCCGGCTCGACCCCGGCGAGCACCAGCGAGGTGGTCGGCATGAACACCAGGCCCGCGGAGAGGCCGTTGACGAGCATCGGCAGGAGGACCGCCCCGGCGTAGCTGCTGCCGGAGCCGATGTCGCTGAGCAGGGCGAAGCTGACGACCGCGCCGAGCGCGCCGACCACCATGAGCGGTGCGGCACCGAAGCGGGCGACCAGCCGCGGGGTGACCCGCGACATCGTGAAGATGCCGGCCGTGAGGGGCAGGAACGCGACGCCGGTCGCGAGCGGGCCGTAGCGGAGGTCGTTCTCGAGGTACTGCACGAGGAGGTAGAACATCGAGAACTGCGCGCCGACGACGCTCGCGATGAGGACCAGCCCGGCGACGCGCGACCGGTTGCGGAGGAGCCCGAGTCGCAGGAGCGGATGGGCCACCCGGCGCTCGGTGACGACGAGGGCGCCGATCAGGACGGCGCCGAGGACGAGGCCGCCGATGGTCCGGGCTGAGCCCCAGCCGTGGTCGGGGGCGCCGATGAGCGACCACACCACCGCGCCCGCGCCGCCGGTCGCGGTCACCGCGCCGACGATGTCGAAGCGGCCGGGCCGTCGCGGCGTCTCGCTCACGAACCGACCCACGAGGGCGAGAACGGTCAGGCCGATCGGGACGTTGATGAAGAGCGTCCAGCGCCAGGAGGCGACGTCGGTGAGCAGGCCGCCGAGGATCAGCCCGAGCGTGCCTCCGCCGGACGAGACGGCGGCGAAGAGCGCGAGGGCGCGGTTGCGCGCGGCCTCGTCCGGGGCGCTGGTGGTGAGCAGCGCGAGCACCTGGGGCGCGGCGATCGCAGCGCCGGCGCCCTGCAGGGCGCGGAACGCGACGAGGAGCCCCGAGGCCGGCGCGAGGCCGCCGAGGAGCGAGAAGAGGGTGAAGACGCTGATGCCGGTCCAGAACGCGCGGCGGCGACCGAAGACGTCGCCGAGGCGGCCACCGAGGAGCAGCAGCCCGCCGAACGCGAGGGTGTAGCTGTTGAGGACCCAGGACAGCGACGCCGGGCCGAAGTGGAGGTCGGTCGCGATCCCCGGGAGCGCGACGTTCACGACGGTGGCGTCGAGGATGAACATGAGCTGGGCGACGAGGACGATGAGGATGCCGGCGGCCGCCCGGCCCGCGTCGGGCGGCAGCTGTGTCGGAAGGCCCGGATTCTGGGCGCGCGGAAGCAGGGTCGAAGACATGAGGGTGGGTTCTCCTGTTCTGGCCGGAGCGGCCGACGTACTATTAGCGGAGAGTTGCTCCGCTTCTCCTCGACAGTACCGGAGAGTATCTCCGGTTTGCAAGGCCTTACAGTTCGGTCGTGCAGGTCGTGGCGGTCTGCAGACGGCGCGGAGCCAGGAGGAGTGCACGATGCGAGCGGACGCGAAGCGGAACCGCGACCGGCTGGTGGAGGTCGCGCGCGAGATCTTCCGGGAGCAGGGGTACGACGCTCCGCTGGACGAGGTCGCCAAGCGGGCCGGCGTCGGCCCCGGCACGCTCTACCGTCACTTCCCGACCCGCGAGAACCTCATCGACGCCGTGATGCAGGCCTGGGTCGACCAGGTCAACGAGGCGGCCGACAAGGCGCTCACCCACGAGGGCGGGCCGCGCGAACGGCTGATGGCGTGGTTCGAGGACTACACCGACCGCCTGCGGAGCCACCGCGGCAGTGCCGCGAAGATCACGGCCGCGCTCGGCGACGAGAGCTCGCCGATCGCCGGCAAGTGCCAGATCTACTCGGCGGCCAACGCGCGCGTCGTCGAGACGCTTCGCGAGGAGGGCGCCGTCCGCGACGGCGTCGACGCGCTCCAGGTGCTCCGGCTCGTCGGCGGCGTGGCGACGGTCGCCGACCAGGGCAGCCTCCCGGCCGACGCCGTACGCCCCATGCTCGAGGTCGTCGCCGACGGCGTGCTGCGCTGACGGCGCCGACTCGGTGAAGGGGCGCCCGGACCGTTAGATTGGGCGTGTGACCGCGAGCTCCTCGTCCGCTGCCCCCACCACCTCCGCCGACCTGCCCGCGCTGGACACCGTCCACCACGCCGCCGGCGACCCCGACCGCGAGCAGCCGTGGGCTGAGCTGGGACTCAAGGAGGACGAGTACCTCCGCATCAAGGAGATCCTCGGCCGTCGGCCGACCTCCTCGGAGCTCGCGATGTATTCCGTCATGTGGTCGGAGCACTGCTCCTACAAGAGCTCGAAGGTCCACCTCAAGCAGTTCGGTCAGATCCCCCAGGCGACCAAGGCCGGCAAGATGCTGGCCGGCATCGGGGAGAACGCCGGCGTCATCGACGTCGGTCAGGGCTACGCCGTCACGTTCAAGATCGAGTCCCACAACCACCCGTCGTACGTCGAGCCCTACCAGGGCGCCGCGACCGGGGTCGGCGGGATCGTTCGCGACATCCTGGCGATGGGCGCCCGCCCGGTCGCCGTCATGGACCCGCTCCGCTTCGGCCCGCTCGACGCCGACGACACCCACCGGGTGCTGCCCGGGATCGTGGCCGGCGTCGGTGGCTACGGCAACTGCCTCGGCCTGCCCAACATCGGTGGCGAGGCGGTCTTCGACGAGACCTACCTCGGCAACCCGCTCGTCAACGCGCTCTGCGTGGGGGTGCTTCGCCACGAGGACCTCCACCTGGCCAAGGCGTCCGGGGAGGGCAACCTCGTCATCATGTACGGCGCGCGCACCGGCGGCGACGGCATCGGTGGCGCCTCGATCCTCGCCTCGGTCGAGTTCGACGAGGATGGCCCGGCCAAGCGCCCCTCGGTGCAGGTCGGCGACCCGTTCATGGAGAAGCTCCTCATCGAGTGCACCCTCGAGCTCTTCGCTGCCGGGATCGTCCGCGGCATCCAGGACTTCGGCGCGGCCGGCATCTCCTGCGCCACCTCCGAGCTGGCCGCGGCCGGCGACGGCGGCATGCACGTCCACCTGGAGCGCGTGCCGCTGCGCGACTCCACGCTCGCGCCCGAGGAGATCCTCATGAGCGAGAGCCAGGAGCGGATGATGGCCGTCATCGCCCCGGAGGACGAGGCGACCTTCATGGAGATCTGCGCCAAGTGGGACGTGGAGGCCGCCGTCATCGGTGTCGTCACCGAGGACAAGAGGCTGCGCGTCGACTGGCACGGCGAGACCGTCGTCGACGTCGACCCGCGGACGGTGGCCCACGAGGGTCCCGTCTACGAGCGACCGTTCGCCCGTCCGGCCTGGCAGGACGCCCTTCAGGCGGACGTCGCCGAGAAGCTCCCGCGTCCGGTGACGGCCGACGAGCTCCACGAGACGGTCCTCGCGCTGGTCGCCTCGCCGAACCTGTGCGACAAGTCCTGGATCACCGACCAGTACGACCGCTACGTCCGCGGCAACACCGTCCTCTCCCAGCCCGCCGACAGCGGCATGATCCGCGTCGACGAGTCGACCAACCTCGGGGTCGCGGTCGCGACCGACGCCAATGGGCGGTTCGCCAAGCTCGACCCGTACGCCGGCGCCCAGCTCGCCCTCTCGGAGAGCTACCGCAACGTGGCGACCGGCGGTGCGATCCCGCTCGCGATCTCCGACTGCCTCAACTTCGGCTCCCCGGAGGACCCCGACGTCATGTGGCAGTTCGCCGAGGCCTGCCGCGGCCTCAAGGATGCCTGCCTCGAGCTCGGCGTCCCGGTCACCGGCGGCAATGTGTCGCTCTACAACCAGACCGGTGATCTCGCGATCCTGCCGACGCCGGTCGTCGCGACGCTGGGCGTGATCGAGGACGTCACGCAGCGCGTCCCGTCGACCTTCCAGGCGGAGGGCGAGACGATCCTGCTGCTCGGTGAGACCCGCGAGGAGCTCTCCGGCTCGGAGTGGGCCCATGTCGTCCACGGCCACCTCGGCGGGCTTCCGCCGAAGGTCGATCTCGCGGCCGAGAAGGCGCTCGCCGAGCTGCTCCACGAGGCCCGCACCCTCGTGAGCTCCGCCCACGACGTCTCCGACGGGGGTCTCATGCAGGCGCTCGCCGAGCCGGCCATGGTCTCGGGCATCGGTGTCTCGGTCACCCTCCCGGGCGACGCCTTCGTCGCGCTGTTCGCCGAGTCGACGGCCCGCGCGGTGGTCACGATCGCCGCGAGCGAGGCGTCGCGCCTGGTCGCGCTCGCGGAGCGCCACGGGGTGCCCGTCACCGAGCTCGGCACCACCGGCGGGTCGTCGTACGCCGTCGCCTTCGAGGGAGGCTCCTTCGAGATCCCGCTCGACCAGCTCGCCGACGCCTGGCGGTCCACGCTGCGCAACGCGTTGGCCTGACGCGCCGCTCTTCGTCCACAGCGGCCGCTCGTGCCGCCTGTCTCCACAGGCGCGCGGGCGGCCGTCGTACGTCGTCGGTGCGGGCCGCTGCGCTGGTCTTCATCACCGAGAAGGAGACCTACCATGACGTTCATGACGACCACCGCGCCGGACCGCTCGCTCACGAGGGCCGACTGGGAGAAGCTGCCCGAGCATCGGTGCAAGACCGAGCTGCTCGACGGTGAGCTGGTCGAGATGCAGATGCCGAGCATGGCCCATCAGGACATGTCCGCCGGGCTGTTCCTCGCCTTGTGCGCCGCCGCACCCGCGGAGATGAGGGTGCGCTATGCGCCGATCGACGTCCACATCAGCGACCGGACCATCCTCGAGCCCGACCTGCTCGTTGCCCGCCGCGAGCTGTTCCTGCCTCGAGGTTTCGAGGAGCCACCGCTCCTGGCGGTCGAGATCCTCTCGTCGAGCATCCGGAGCCGCGACCTGATCCGCAAGTTCAGCTGGTTCGAGCAGTTCGGCGTCCAGCACGTCTGGTTCGCCGATCCCGACGAGCCGTCGGTCGCGGCCTGGGAGCTCGTCGACGGGCGCTACGTCGAGGCCGGCGAGGCGGTCGGCGAGGAGACGCTGGTCCTCGAGCGGCCGTTCCGAGTCGAGATCACGCCGCGGCGGTTGCTGGACGACTGATCGCGATCGCGCCGGGAGACCCGCCCCGTCGGGTCGCCCCGTCGGGTCAGCGGCCGCGGTGGCTGTCCCGGTCGATCTGGTCGTTGAGATCGCGGAGGGCGTCCGCGTCGCGGACGAAGTCCGGGTCGTCGGCGAGATGACGGCTCAGCTGGTCGAGGTTCTGGGTGACGTTGGCCCGGACCGCCTGGGCGGAGGGGTGGTCGTCGCGTCCCGCGACGACGTCGTCCCAGGTGGTCTGCCCAGCGTCGATCCGGCGCTGCACGGCCTGGAGGTCGGGACCGTGGTCGCCGCGTCGTCGCTCCTCCGCCCGCTCGGCGTCCCGTGCGGCCTTCTGGCGACGGTAGGCCTCACGCTGCCGCTGCAGGTCGTCGCGTTCGCGCCGGAGCGTGGCGATCAGGTCCTGCGTCTCACGTCGGGTGGCCTCACGGGCCGCTCGGATCCCGGGGTTGCGGGCCATCGGCGTCTCCTGTCGGTCGAGAGGTGGTTGCGTCGGGGCGGCGGTCAGCCGAATCCTGCCTCGGCGGTGCGGTCGACGCTGCTGCCGTCGTAGCCGGCGGTGCCGACCTCGCCCATCTTCAGCAACGAGTTGAGGACGGTCATCCCGGCGTTGAACCACGTCAAGCCCTTGAGTGCGATCTTGATCGCCGTGGTGATCTTCTCGATCGCCTCCAGGCACTTGTGGATCAGGGAGATCGCGCGCTTGACCTTGCCCGCCCCCGTCAGGAGCGCCTTCCCCCAGCCGACCAACGGGACGGCGGCGTCGGAGATGAGCTCTTGAGCGATGTCGTTGATGAGGTGCAGCGCGCCGACCACGACCTCGGCGGCGGCGACCGAGACGTCGATCAGGTTGCCGAGCTGGTCGTGGATGAGGCCGGCCGCCTCGGCCTGGTCGGCGTGCATGTCGCGGATGTCGTCCATCCGGCTGACTGCGGTCTCCCCACCCTGGCCCTCCCAGACGGCCGGCAGCTGCCCGGAGAGGCCGCCGTAGTTCTCGGACAGCTCCTGCAGCGCGAGGGCCACGTCGCTCCACGCGGTCTGCATCGAGGACATCGCGTTGAAGTCACCGGCGAGCTTGGTGATGATCGCCTCGCGAAGACTGGTGTGCCAGAACTTCGTGATGACCCAGTCGATGCCGTCGATGATCCAGCCGCAGTCGCTCTTCAGCTTCTCCATCGTCTCGCCCATCGTCCCGGGTGGGGTGCCACCGTTGACGTGGTAGCCCGGGTCGTAGAGCTCGGTGATCGCACTCATCGGGGTCCCCGATCGGTTGTTCGGCGGAGGAGCGGAGCGGGGGAGACGAAGAACCGATTGGGGTGGTTCATCGGGTGGTTCATCGGCCTGCCCACTCCTCGGCGTCGCGGTCGTGGTCGCCGTCCTGGTAGTCGCGGTAGCGCTCGGCGTCCTTCACGTTGTCGATGATGTTGTCGACCGAGTCGATCGTCTGGTTCACGTTGTCCACGGCCGTCGTGGCGGCGTCGTACGCCCCCTTCGCATTGGCGGCGTGGTGATCGACGTTCGTCCGCTGGCGGCGGTCCTCGTCGGCGTAGTGCCGGGTCGTGTCGGCCGCGTCCTGAGCGTGCCGGGTCGCGGTGGCCGGGTCGTCGCCGGCGGCGATGCGCTGGTCGTAGACGTCGCGGTAGTTGCGCACCGAGTCCTGACTGGTGCGCAGGTCCTCGAGCGCGTTGGCACGGGTGTCAGCGTCGGGGAAGAGCTGCTTCATGGCGTCCTCGTGGCTCAGCCCGCTGTGGCGGAGCGCGAGGTATTCGTGGCGCTTGAGGTTGGAGAGCACCGTGTCGGTCACGTGGTCCTTCACCGTCCCAGCCGGATCCGTCCAGGCGGGGGCGTCGGGGGCGTCGGAGTCCGGCAAGGCGTTGTCGACGGCGTCGGATGCGGTGTCCTTGACGCCGTCGACCGCCCAGGGCAGGTCCGGCTCGGGCAGCTTGAGGACGTTCTTGATCTGGAACGGCGAGTCGTCGTCGGCCTTCGGCGGCTGCAGCGGGTCCTCGGTGGGGCCGCCGGGAGTCGTCACGCCGCTGCCGACCGGGGTGTAGGGGTTGAGCTTGCCGAGCGGGCCGAGGGCCTTGCGCGCCTTCTCGTAGGCCTCGCGGTCATGGTCGCGGTAGGCCGTCGCGGCGAGCCGGAACGATCTCTTCGCCTTGTGGGCGACCGCCATCGAGTCGTCCATCCCCTGGGTGGCCGTGTTGAGCGCCGACTCGTAGCTGCCCTGGAAGAGGTTCATCACTCCGGTGAAGGCGCCGGTCTTGCTGCAGGCGGTCTGGATGTAGGTGGACACGTCGGCGATGTGGCCGTGCTGTCGCTGCGCGAGCCTGCTGGCAGCGACCAGGCTGTCGGGGTCGACTCGGAAGTCGTTCACGGGTGTGACCTTTCGGACGGGATGCCGCCATCCTGCCGCGAGGACCGTCGGGCTAAACCTCCGAGTCGCGGTCCGCCGCCCCGCGCGCCTCGCCTCGTCCATGTGACTCGCGGACGTCACGCTCCGCGGCGAGCCGCACCGGGTCGGGCTCGGCAAGGGCAGGATCGGGCTCGGTCGCCCGTCGGTGCGCGGACCGCATCTTGAACCACCCGACGATCATGAGGAGGCCGACGAGCACGGCGAGCGCGCCGCCGACCGCCGAGCCCCAGCCGAACTCCTCCGTGCTCCGCCAGTAGTCGCCGTCGCGGTAGAGCTCGATCCTGTCGCCCGGGTCGGGGTAGTTCGCTCGCTTGGTGAGGTACGTCGACCCGGTGGTGCCGTCCGGCAGCGTGAACTCGACGTCCTTCCCGCGGCGCGACATCCGCCGACCCGGGTCCGAGGAGACCTTGTCGACCGTCGCGGTCACGGTCTTGTGGCCGGTGCTGGTGTCGACGTAGCGCGCGATGGGGATCGCGCCGCCGATCAGGATCAGGATGATCGCGGCGATCAGTGGACCCTTGCCAGGGTTGGTGAGGTCGATCCTGGGCCGCACGGGCTTGCTGGTGCTGGGCTTCTCCACGGGTTCTCCTCGAGCCGAGATGGGCTCGACCCTATGACAGGGACCGACCCGGGCGGAGCGGTGGCTTCGAGGGCATCCTTCTAGGCTGGTCGTCGTGACCGCTCGCCTGAGGACCGCGCCCGCCGCCGAGGTCGCCGACGCGCTCGCGCGCGTGCGTGCCGGTCGAGGGGAGCGGGCCGACCTGCGGCTGCTCACCAAGCACTATCTGGCGCTGCTCGAGCAGCGCGCGCCCGGGAGGAGCGTGGAGGTGCGCGTCCCGCCGTACGCCGCGGTCCAGTGCATCGAGGGCGTACGGCACACCAGGGGGACCCCGCCCGCGGTCGTCGAGACGGACGCGACCACCTGGATCGCCGTCGCGACCGGCGAGCTGGCCTGGGCCGAGGCCGTCGCGCAGGGCCGGGTCTCGGCCTCGGGCGAGCGCACCGACCTGACGCCGTACCTGCCGCTCCTCCGGCCGCCCGACGGCGCGGGCCGCTGAGCGCTCTTTGGCCCGGCGTACCGAGGCGCCGAACCCCGGATTAACCTCGCCACCATGACTTCCTCGATCGCCGAGATCCGCGCCAAGGTCACCGAGCTGCTTCCCGGCATCCGCCGCGACCTCGAGGACCTCGTCCGCATCGAGTCGGTGAGCGCCGACCCCGCCCGCCTGGGTGAGGTCGAGAGGAGCGCGGCGAAGACCGCGGAGCTGTTCGCGGCCGAGGGGTTCGAGGTCGAGATCGTGCGCGCCCACGACGGTGCGCCGCCGGCGGTGATCGGGGAGCGGAAGGGACCGGAGGGCGCTCCGGTCGTCCTGCTCTACGCCCACCACGACGTCCAGCCGGAGAACGACCACGCCGACTGGGACACCCCGCCGTTCGAGCCCACGGAGCGCGGTGAGCGGCTCTACGGCCGCGGTGCCGCCGACGACAAGGCCGGGATCGCCGGCCACGTCGGCGCGGTGCGCGTTCTCGCCGGGCTCGCCGAGGACGACGAGCTCCCGGTCACGCTGCGGCTCTTCATCGAGGGGGAGGAGGAGGTCGGCTCCGAGACGCTGCCCGCGCTGTTGAGGACCTACCAGGACCGGCTCGCCGCCGACGTCATCGTGATCGCCGACTCCGGCAACTGGGACATCGGCGTGCCGGCGCTCACCACCAGCCTGCGCGGCCTCGTGCGGATGGACGTCGAGGTCCGCACCCTCACCCACGCCGTCCACTCCGGCATGTGGGGCGGTCTGGTCCCCGACGCGTTGATGACGCTCTCCCGGGTGATCAGCACCCTCCACGACGACGAGGGCAACGTCGCCGTCGCCGGTCTCCACAGCGGCCCGGCCGCCGACGTGGACTATCCCGAGGAGCGGCTCCGCGCCGAGTCGGGCGCCGCCCCCGGCATCGAGTGGATCGGCTCCGGCTCCACCGTCGAGCGGCTGTGGACGAAGCCGTCGCTCTCGATCACGGGACTGGACGCTCCCAAGGTCGCCGGTGCGTCGAACACGCTCGTCCCGTCGGCCTCCTGCCGGATCTCGATGCGGATCGCCCCGGGCGACACCACGGGCAACGCCGTCGCCCGGCTCCAGGAACATCTCGAGAAGCACGTCCCGTGGGGCGCCACGCTCACCACGACCGTCGTCGACACCGGCGAGGCCACCCAGATCGAGGCGAGCGGTCCGGCGTACGACGCGGCGCGTGCGGCCTTCACGGCGGCGTGGGACGGCACGGCGCCGATCGACATGGGCGTCGGCGGCTCCATCCCGTTCATCGCGGAGTTCCTCGAGGCGTTCCCGCAGGCCAGCGTGCTGGTGACCGGTGTCGAGGATCCCGACACCCGCGCTCACGGCGCCAACGAGGGCCTCCACCTCGCGGAGTTCGAGCGGGTCGTCGCGGCCGAGGCGCTGATGCTCGCAGAGCTCGGCCGGCTCTGAGCCGTCCCGGCCCGCTCAGGCCGGTCCAGGCTCAGCGGGCCGGGAACGTGACGCACAACCCGGCGTCGGGACCCGTCGTGACGGTGATCCGACCGCCGTGCTGGCGGACGATGGCGTCGACGAGGGTGAGCCCGATGCCCGTGCCGGGGCGATCCAGGACACGCGGATCGGTGACGCCGAAATAGCGGAGCAGCAGTCCCCGGAGCTGGTCGGTGTCGCCTCCTCCGGCGGTCACCACGAGCTCCACCTCGCCGGTGCGCGGCCGGACCGCGACCCGGGCCGGGGCGCCGTCGGAGAAGGCGATGGCGGTCTCGAGCATCGTCGTCACCAGCCGCTCGAGGGCCGCGTCATCGCCCGTGATCGTCGCGGGCGCGAGCGCGAGGTCGAGCCGTCCGGGGAGGATCCTGCCGTCGCCCTCGAGCCGGTTGGCTACGTCGGCGACCGCTGCTGCGAGGTCGAGGGCGGTGCCGTCGAGCGGCCGGTCGGTGACCCGCGCGAGGAGGAGCAGGTCGTCGACGAGGCGCGCCATGCGGTCCGACCGCTCGCGCAGCTCGCGGACGAGCGCCGGGTCGGTCGCGTTCGACGTACGCAGCTCGTCGACGCAGTGGACGATCGCCTTCAGCGGCGTTGACAGCTCGTCCGCCATCCGGGCGACGAGCTGGGACTTGTAGGCGTCCAGCTCGCGCAGGCGGGCGACGAGGCGCTGCTCCTCCTGGAAGGTCCGGGCGGTGAGCAGGAGGCGTCCGAGGTCACGACCGATGTCGCGGGCGGCGGCGATCTCGAGGCCGCGGAAGCGCGCTGCGTCGACCGGTCGCAGGATCGCCAGCGACCCGAGGCACTCGGGACCGGCGCCGAGCGGCGCACAGAGAACGGCGGAGTACTCCCCGCGCTCGAGGAACCCGCGCACGTAGTCCACGTCCACCTGCGGAAGGGCCGGGTTCGACGTCGTGGCGAGGCTGATCACCGCGGCGTCGTCGAGCTCCCACAACCGGCGCGCCGTTCGCTCGCCGATCTCGGCCAGGCGGAGGTCGCGGCGGAGGTCGCCGTCGGCGAAGTACTGCACGACCTCGGGCGCCTCGTCGCCCGTCGCGAACACCCGCGTCCAGAGCGCAGCGGCGCCGAAGGCCTCACGCAGCGTCTCTCCGGTCTCCCGCAGCACCGCGTCGAGCGACCGCTCCCGCGACGCCTGACGCACGACGAGGCGCGCGGCGTCGAGCAGCCGCGTCTGCGCCGCCAGACGCTCCCGCTCGAGCGCGGTGACGATGACCCGCTCCGCCTGGGCGGCGTACTTGTCCATCAAGCGGAGCCGCGCTCCGCTCGGGCGTCGGCCGCCGACCGGGTCGTCGAGCATGACCGCTCCCCGCAGGACGCCGTCGCCGTCATACACCGGCGAGACCAGCAGGTCGCCCGGGTGCCAGAGGTGTCCACCGCCGGCCGTGTCGGTGGCCGGGTCGCTGGCCGTGCCGCTGGCCGGGTCGCTGGCCGTGCCGCTGGCCGGCGCGCCGTGTGACGCGCCGGCCTGGGGATCCGCCCGGTGGGGGACGAAGCAGAACCGGCCCCAGCGCTCGCCGGTCGCGAGCGCCTCGTCGAGGACGGCGACGGGCCAGCGGACACCGATCTGCTCGTCGTCACCGCCCAGCCCGCCCTCGGGATCACCGGCCGAATCGGCCCGCTCCGCGGCGACGGCGACCACCTCCAGCTCGTCGCCGCGGACGACACTCACGATCGCCGCACCGAACCCGACCAGCTGGGTCAGCCCGAGTGCGATGAGCTGGAACGTACGACGGTCGCCCGTGTCCGGCGACGGGCGCCAGGCGTCACGCCAGGGCATCAGGCGTCCTCGAAGGCGGGAAGCGTCACGCGGAAGGTGCTGCCGACGCCGAGCGCCGACTCGACGTCGATCCGGCCGTCGTGGGCGCGCACGATGCGGTCGACGATCGACAACCCGAGGCCGGTGCCAGGCTCGAGGCGGGCGGCGTTGTCGGTGGAGCGGAAGAACTCGGTGAAGAGCCGCGCCTGGTCCTCCTCGCTGATGCCGATGCCGGTGTCGCTCACCGAGAGCTCGACGTCATGGCCGTGCCGGGCCGTCGTGACCAGGACCTGGCCGCCGCGAGGCGTGTACTTGACCGCGTTGTCGACGAGGTTGAGCACGACCTGGTCGAGCTCGTCGGGATCGCCGAGGACGACGGCCGCGGCCCGATGGTGGGAGAGGGCGACGCCTCGGTGCGTCGCGGTCGCCGCGGAGAGCGCGACCGCCTGCTCGGTCACGGCCGCGAGGTCGACAAGACGGCGTACCCGTGCCTCGCGGGGGTCGCCCAGCCGGGAGAACCGCCGCAGCCCGTCGACGAGCCGCTGCAGCCGCTCCGTCCCTCGCGCGACGGCCGAGAGGGCGTGCTCGTGGAGCTCGGGGTCACCGGGCGCCTCCTCGAGGAGCTCGACGTTGGCACGCACGGCCATGAGCGGGCTCTTGAGCTCGTGGGAGACGGTGGCGGTGAGCCGGCTGCGGGCGTGATCGAGCTCCTGCAGGTCGCGCGCGACCCGGTGCTCGCGGCGCAGCTCCTGGGCGGTCTCGATCATCGTCCCGAGGTCGTGGCCCATCTCCTGGACGGCACGGCACTCCGCCTCGCTCCACGGCGCACCCTCCGGGCCGCGGTAGAGATAGAGCATCCCCAACGGGACGTGCCTGGCGCCGACCGGCGCGTAGAGAGACGACTCGACGCCGTGGGCGGCGAGCACGCTGCGGAGGTGGGTGAGCTCCTCCGGCGTACCCTCCGCGTTCACGGCCTCGGTCTGGCCGAGGATGCCGAACTGCTGCCTGGCCCACAGTCGCCGAGCGGCGCGCTCGACGTAGGGTCGCACGCTCGCGTCCCAGGTGAGGGAGACGCCGGCGACCGCGGCGGTCACGTGTCGCTGGCCACCGTCGCCGAGGAGCCAGAGCCAGACACCGAGCAGGTCGAAGTCGCGCACGAGCGCGTCGGCGGTCGACTGCAGGGCGCCTTGGGGGGTGGACCGGCCGGCTGCCTGCTGCACGATCTCCCGGGTGAGGCTGCGGAGCCGGACCTCCTCGCGCAGGCGCTCGCGCTCGAGGGTGGCCAGGATGATGCGGGCCGCGTGATCGGCGTACCTCGTCAGTGCGGGCCGATCCTCGGGGCTGGGCCGTCGACCGTTCGCCGGCAGGTCGAGCGCCAGCGTCGCGCGAAGGACGCCGTCGCCGTCGAGCAACGGCGCGATGAGCAGGTCGAGGGCGTGCCAGGCGTCCGCGTCGTCGCTCGGGGAGACGTCGGGCACCCAGCCCCACGGCTGCTCGTCCTCGCCGACCCGCTCCGCCGGCACGAACCGGAACAGGCCCCAGTCGTCGGACCGGTCGAGCTCGCGCGCGAGCAGGTCGAGCCGGCTGGTCGTGCCGAGCAGTTCGGCGCGGGCGGTCTCGCTCCCGGCGACGACCAGGGTGTGGAGGAGCCCGTCGTCGGCCATGACGTTGATCACAGCGACGCCGAAGCCGGCGAGCTCGGTGACCGCGTCGGCGACGAGCTGGAAGGAGGACAGGGTGACGTCGTCGGTGAGCGGCAGCGGGGCCGCGGACGGCGCGCTGGTCTGGTCGGTCATGGCTCTTTCGGAGGGACGGCGGTCGTGCGGTGTCCCCAGCCTGAGGCATGAACGGCCGTGGAGCGACGTTTCGTCCGATCCGTCGGCGCGCCCGTAGACTGGATCCGTGGTCAACCTCACCAGCTCTGGTAGGCGCCGGGGCGACGGACGGCTCACTGCAGCGCTCGACCCCCACGACCAGGGTCCACAGGACCACTGTGGGGTGTTCGGAGTATGGGCGCCGGGCGAGGACGTCGCCAAGCTGACCTACTTCGGTCTCTACGCGCTCCAGCACCGCGGTCAGGAGTCGGCCGGCATCGCCGTCAGCAACGGCCGCCAGATCCTGGTCTACAAGGACATGGGCCTGGTGTCGCAGGTCTTCGACGAGGCGACGCTCGACTCGCTCCATGGCCATCTCGCCGTCGGCCACGCCCGCTACTCCACGACGGGCGCGAGCGTCTGGGAGAACGCCCAGCCGATCTTCCACCCCACCGGTGAGGGGTCGGTCGCGCTCGGCCACAACGGCAACCTCATCAACGTCCACGAACTGCGTGACTGGGCCGCCGAGCTGCCGGAGCACACCGGCGGACGGTCCAACCCGGTCTCGACGAACGACACCTCCCTGCTCACCGAGCTGCTGGCGCACCACCCCGACAGCTCCCTGGAGCAGAGGGCGCTCGAGCTGCTGCCGCAGGTCAAGGGCGCCTTCTCGCTGGTCTGGATCAACGAGGACACCTTGTACGCCGCCCGCGACCCGCAGGGGATCCGCCCGCTGGTCCTCGGCCGGCTGGAGCGTGGCTGGGTCGTCGCGTCGGAGGACTCCGCCCTGGCGACCGTCGGGGCGAGCGTCGTCCGCGAGATCGAGCCGGGCGAGATGGTCGCCATCGACGAGTCCGGTCTGCGCACCCACCGTTTCGCGGAGCCGGAGCGCAAGGGCTGTGTCTTCGAATACGTCTACCTCGCGCGTCCTGACGCCACCATCGCCGGCCGCAATGTCCACGAGGCGCGGGTCGAGATGGGCCGTCAGCTGGCCCGCGAGTTCCCCGTCGAGGCCGACCTCGTCATCCCCGTCCCCGAGTCGGGGACGCCGGCCGCCACCGGCTACGCCGAGGAGAGCGGCATCCCGTTCGGCCAAGGGTTCGTGAAGAACTCCTACGTCGGCCGGACCTTCATCCAGCCCAGCCAGACGCTGCGCCAGCTCGGCATCCGGCTCAAGCTCAACGCCCTCGAGCACGTCATCCGCGGCAAGCGGATCGTCGTGGTCGACGACTCGATCGTGCGGGGCAACACCCAGCGCGCTCAGATCCGGATGCTGCGCGAGGCCGGTGCTGCGGAGGTCCACGTGCGGATCTCCAGTCCGCCGGTGAAGTGGCCGTGCTTCTACGGCATCGACTTCGCCACGCGCGCGGAGCTGATCGCCAACGGGCTCGACGTCGATGAGATCGCCAACTCGGTCGGCGCCGACTCGCTCGGCTACATCTCGCTCGAGGGCATGATCGCGGCGACCAAGCAGGAGCGCTCCGCGCTGTGCACCGCCTGCTTCACGGGGGAATACCCCGTGCAGCTCCCCGACGAGAGCCTGCTCGGCAAGCACCTCCTCGAGGTCAGCCTGCAGTCGCCGACCGTCGGCAAGGCCCTCCCGGTCCTCAACAATCCCTAGTTAATTGGCCGAGCGTGTCGCAACCGGGCTTCGCCCGGGCCGCTTCGCGGCGGGCGCCACGCTGCCGGCCTGCATAATTGGCCGAGCGTGTCGCAACCGGGCTTCGCCCGGGCCGCTTCGCGGCGGGCGCCACGCTGCCGGCCAGCCGAGTTCGAGACATCAGGAGTTGGTAGTGGTGGAGAACGCGTACGCCGCCGCGGGAGTCGACATCCATGCGGGAGACCGCGCCGTCGACCTGATGAAGGTCTGGATCGAGAAGTCGCGGCGACCAGAGATGCTCGGCGGGATCGGCGGCTTCGCCGGCCTGTTCGACGCCTCGGCGTTCAAGGCCTACGAGCGACCGCTGCTCGCCACCTCCGCCGACGGCGTCGGCACCAAGGTCGCGATCGCGCAGGCTCTCGACAAGCACGACACGATCGGCTTCGACCTGGTCGGCATGCTCGTCGACGACCTCGTGGTCTGCGGTGCCGAGCCGCTCTTCGTGACCGACTACATCGCGACCGGCAAGGTCGTGCCCGAACGGATCGCGGCGATCGTCAAGGGCATCGCCGAGGCCTGCGTCGAGGCCGGCTGCGCGCTGATCGGCGGCGAGACCGCGGAGCATCCGGGTCTGCTCGGTCCAGACGAGTACGACGTCGCCGGCTCCACCACCGGTGTGGTCGAGGCGTCGGAGCTGCTCGGCGCCGAGCTGGTCCGCGAGGGCGACGTCGTCCTCGCGATGGAGGCCTCGGGCCTGCACTCCAACGGCTACTCCCTCGTGCGCCACGTCCTGCTCCAGCAGGGTGGTCTCGCGCTCGACGCCCACATCGACGAGCTGGGCCGCACCCTCGGCGAGGAGCTCCTCGTCCCGACTCGGATCTATGCCAAGGCCTGCCTCGAGCTGGCGCGCGCGACCCGGACCCATGCGATGTCCCACGTGACCGGTGGCGGGCTCGCGGCCAACCTCGAGCGGGTGATGCCGGAGAAGCTCTCCGCGACGATCGACCGGGCCACCTGGACGCCTCAGCCGATCTTCGACCTGGTCCGGCGTACGGGCGACATCGCCCTCGCCGATCTCGAGATGACCCTCAACTGCGGGGTCGGCATGGTGGCGCTCCTCGACCCCGAGGACGTCGACGCCGCCGTGAGGGTCCTGGAGGGCTACGGCATCCGTTCCTGGGCGGCCGGCGAGGTCACCGCCACGCCCGGCGGCACGGTCGAGCTGGTGGGGACCCACCCGGGCTGGTGAGGCGTCTCCGGGTGAAATGCGTGCGCCCGCGGATGTGAGGTCCGTTACGTTCGCGGCGCGCGAACGCATTTTCGACACCCGGGTGTGCCAGATCGGGTTTCCAACAGGTAGCGTTGTCCCCACGAGAAACCTTTGAGTCAGCCCGGGATTCTTCCCGGCCAAGTGTGCGAGGGGGCTGGACCCTATGGGGCGCGGCCGAGCGAAAGCCAAGCAGACGAAGGTCGCGCGCGACCTGAAGTACCGTACCCACGAGACGGACTTCGGAGCGCTCGCGAAGGAGCTGCACGGCGAGAGTGACGACACCGAACCGCAGGACGACTACGACGAGTGGTCGGACTACGAGGCCCGTTCGCGCGACTGACACCGCCGCGGGTCACCCTTCCTGACCCGCGGCACCAGGTGAGTCACTCGACACTCCTCGACACCACCACCGAGCCGTGCGTGCCGTAGCCGAGCAGGCTGCCGCCGTACGCCTCGCCGTCGAAGCCGACGAGCAGCCACTGCTCGCCGGCGGGCACCAAGGTGGGCCACGGGATGTTCGAGGGGTACGGCGCGGCGAGTTCGCCGGTCTGCCGTAGGTCGAGGTCGAAGACGGGGTACGCCGCGCGCGACCCTCGGGGGTTGTCGCGGCCGTCACTGGCGAGCACGGCCCATTCGGGCCGTGCTCCGGTGCGTGTGGGAGCGAGCCGCGTGAGCGTCGTGCCCTCGGTGGCACGACGGTCCGTGGCCGCTGCCCGCAGCGTCAGCGAGTCCAATGACGGGCCGCTGGCGAGCACGGGGTGGAAGTCGAAGAACCGGCGTGCGCTGACGTAGCCGACGAGCCAGCCCTCGTCCGTCCGGACGAGGTGCGGGTCCCAGACGCCCACCGAGGCCAGTCCGGTCGTGGGGAGCGGCAGCGGGTCGCTGTCGAGCACGTGACGGCCGACGAGCAGGTCCACGCGGCTGCGGGCGAGCGTCACCTCGACGCTCGCGTCCGCCCGGCCACGGTCGAAGTCGCCCCAGGTGCTTGTCGCGACCAACCACTCCTCGCCGTCGCGGAGCAGGTGTGTCGCGTGGTCGGCGTACACCTGCCCGCCCCGCCGGAAGAACAGGTCGGCGCGGTGGCGCAGCGTGATCGTCTCGGTGTCGAGCTCCCAGACCGAGGTGTGGGCGGTGTCGAAGAAGCCCGGCCCGGCGCTGGTCGCGGTGAGGAGCGGCCGCCCGTCGTCGAGGAGGTACGGCGTCCCGTCGGCCCAGGTCACGAGCCGCAGATCGCGCAGCCCGAGCTGGCCGAACGCGCCTGCACGAAGGTCCGCCACGGACCCCTGGTGGGACACGTGCAGACCGGCGAGCCAGGTGGCGTCGCGCGTGTCCACGATGCCGGCCAGGTCGACCCGGGCGCGCGCCGTCCAGGTGTCCTCGCCGCCGGCGGTGGTGAAGAGGGTCAGGTGCGTGCCCGTGAGAGTGAGCGCGAGCCGCGCGACCGGTCCGGCCGGGCGGCCGAGGCGTCGGCTGCGGTGCCGACGCGTCTTCCCATCGACGGTCACCTCCAGGAACGTCGTACGGCCGTCGTACGCGCCGGTGAGGGCGACCATGCCCGATTCCCAGGCCAGGCGCGCCGGACCGTCGCAGCGGGCCTCCACGGCCGCGCTCGGCGCCGGCTGCGGGCACGGGGTCGTCGACGAGCCGCCCGGGAGGTCGAGGGACACCTGGACGAGGCCGGGCGCGACGAGGTCGACGGGACGGAGGAGGCGGGCGGTCTCGAAGCGGGCGGAGAGCACCTGCGGCGACGGGTCCACCGGGCCAGTCTGCCCAAAGGAGCGGGATCTCCCCGACCTGGGGCTTCCCAGGCCGCGTGCCGGGCGTGTTGAGTGAGGCTGCAGGGGCCGATCGGCCCCAGGAGAACTACTCGGAGGTTCCTCGATGCGGAAGTCTCTCGGCCTGATCGCGGCGGTGGCCGTGGTCGGCTCGGGCTTCGCCACGGCGGGCGCTCATGCTGCGCCCGCTCAGGCCAAGTCCGCTCCACACCAGTCCGCGACACACCAGTCCCCGACGCACCACAAGGCCGCTCACCCGCGGTCCCAGCACAGGCCCGCCCCCGCCTACACCCCGCCGCCGATCCACTGGGGCGCCTGCTCTTCCGCGAGCCTTCAGGCTGCGGGCGCGGAGTGCGGGATGCTCACCGTGCCGCTCGACTACACGAAGCCCCACGGCACCACGATCCAGCTCGCCGTCTCGCGGATCGCGCACAAGACCTCGGACGCCGACGCCCAGGGTCCGATGCTGGTCAACCCGGGTGGCCCCGGCGGCTCCGGGCTCACGCTGTCGCGGCTCGGCGCCTACGTCCCGAACGGTGGTGGCGACCCCTACGACTGGATCGGCTTCGACCCGCGCGGGGTCGGCAGCAGCGTGCCGTCGCTGGCCTGCGACCCGGACTACTTCGCCGCGGGCACCCGCAAGCCCTACGAGCCCGGCCCCGGCATCACGCGCTACTGGCTGACGAAGGCCGCCCGGTACGCCGCCGACTGCGGTACCACTGCACGCCGGCTGCTGCAGCACGACAAGACCACCGACTGGGTCAACGACATGGAGAGCATCCGCAAGGCGCTCGGCGCGCGGAAGATCAACTACTACGGGTTCTCCTACGGCACCTACCTCGGTCAGGTCTATGCGACGCTGCACCCGGACCGGGTCCGGCGCTTCGTCTTCGACGGCGTCGTCGACCCACGCGATGTGTGGTATGAGGGCAACCTGGCGCAGGAGAGGCAGTTCGATCCCAATATCGACACCTTCTTCGACTGGGTCGCCGACAACGATGCGTCGTACCACCTCGGCACCGACGGCAAGGCGGTCCGGCGGATCTACGACGACACGCTCGACCAGCTGACCGACGACCCCGATCCGAACCTCAGCGCGTCGGACTGGAACGACGTCTTCGTCGGCGCCGCCTACTACGTCTACTACTGGGACGACTTCGCCCATATCCTCGCGGCAGCGGAGAAGGGGGACCTCGGCCCGGCGAAGGAGTGGTACGGCGACCCGACCGGCCCGGGCTCGGACAACACCTACGCCACCTACATGGCCGTCGAGTGCACGGATGCGGCGTGGCCGGGCTGGCGGACGCAGCAGCGTGACGCCACCCGGATCGCGTCGTACGCGCCCTTCCTTGCATGGAACAACACGTGGTACAACGCGCCGTGCCTGAGTTGGCCTGCCAAGCCGAGCCGTCCGGTCACCGTCAGCGGCAAGCACGCGCCGCCGATCCTGCTCATCGAGGAGACCAACGACGCGGCGACGCCGTGGTCGGGCGCCATCGAGGTCCGCAAGCGGTTCCCGGGGGCGAGGTTGATCGAGGGCGTCGGAGGTACGACGCACGCGGGCTCGCTCTCCGGCGTCGCCTGCACCGACGACACGATCGCGAGCTACCTGCTCACCGGGGCGCTGCCCAAGCGGCTGCCCGGCAACAACCGGTCCGACCTGAAGTGTGACCCTGTTCCGCCGCCGACTCCCACGCCGGTGACGGCCGCCTCGGCGCAGAAGGCGCCGGTCGGTGCGAGCAGGTCCGACCGCCTCGGCCAGCTCCGCCACGTGATCACGGACGCGACGCTGGCGACCCGCTGAGGACCAGATGGTCGGCGCCGCGTGGCGCGCGCCTCCTCGTCCGGCCTGAGATGTCGCGGCTGTGAGGGCAGCCGTGCCGACGAGGCCCGAGGGAGGGGTACGACGAGGAGGCCGCGCGCCAGGTCCGCCGAGGGACAGGACAAGTAAAGAACGGCTGACCCGTGGTGCGCTGCCGTCTGGGGTCAGGTTCCCCCGAACGGGCTGCCGTCTACCTCGTCGGGCTATCCGGGGATGGGGCGAAGGACCCGCCCTGCGGGTGGCCCGCGACGGACGACGAACGCCCCACCGCCGTGGAGTCGACGGTGGGGCGCGGTCTTGGCGGTGCTGGTCAGACGAGCGTGGTTTCGAGCGTCTCGGGGGCGAAGAGCTCCTCGGGCTTGAGCTCCTGGGCCGAGAGTCCCTGCTGGTGGTGGTAGCGCAGGAACGTCTCGAGCACGTGACGGTTGGGCTCGAGGCCGTAGGACCAGAAGTCGTCGCCCATCAGCTCGCGGGTGGCGGCAGCCTCGTCGAGGTACCACGGCAGCATGACGCGCAGCGCCGCGGTCTCCTCGAAGTTCTCCTCGGCGAGCCGCTTCGCCTCGGCGAAGGCATTGAACAGCGAGCGGGCGACCCAGCGGTTCTCCTCGTAGACGTCGCGGCGGATCGCCACCACGTGCATCGTGGGGAAGATGCCGGTCTCGCGGAAGTAGTCGACCTCGGCTGCGCGGGAGTCCGCGAAGAGGCGCCGGATCGGGCCACCCGGCTCGAACCCCTCGGGTGCGCGCGGGCTGTAGATCGCGTCGATCTCACCTGCCGCGAGCATGGCCGAGAGGGTCTGGGTGTCCTCGATCGGCGTGACGTCGAAGCGGCCCTGGAGGTCGACCTTGAGCTTCTCCGGTCGACCGGGCTCGAGCAGCCCGCCGGTGCGGTAGGACACCGCGTCGGCCGGGAGATCGTAGACGTCCTCGAGGATGCCCCGGATCCAGACGTTCGCCGTCAGCTGCCACTCGGCGACGCCGACCACGCCACCCTTGAGCTCGGAGGGATGCGTGACCGACGAGCCCGAGCGCACGTAGATGCCGGAGTGGCGGAAGAAGCGGGAGGGGAAGACCGGGATCGCCACGAAGGGGGAGTCGCCCCGGGCCACACCGAGGGCGTAGCTGGACAGCGACATCTCCGAGGCGTCGAACTCCCGGAAGCGAGCCATCCGGAAGAAGGTCTCCTCCACCTGCTGCGGGAGGTAGGTGAGGTCGACGCCGGCGGGACGCACGCGCCCGTCGCGCAGCGCCTCGGTGCGGTCGTAGCGTTCGCAGGCCAGCGTGAGGCGGATCGTCACCGGTTGCCCCCGGCGAGGAAGGCGCCGACGACCTTGTTGAAGGCCTCGGGCTGCTCGAACATCGGCCAGTGGCCCGCGTCGGCGATCATGTCGAAGCTGGCGTTCGGGATGATCTCCGAGGCGCGCTTGCCGACCTCTGGCGGCGTGGTCGGGTTGTGGTCCGACCAGAGGATGAGGGTCTCGTGCGGCAGCGCGGCGAGATCGTCGGCGGAGAGGAGGTACTTGTGGCCCTCCTCGCCCGGAGCCTGCTCCACGAGCTTGGGCATCGCGGCCTTCGAGTCGGGGAGCATGTAGATCTGGTAGCGCACCTCGACGAGCTCGTCGGTGACGGTGGCGGGGTCGAGCATGAGCCACTCCAGGCGCTTGCGCACCGTCTCCCGGGTGGTCTCGGCGAGGGCCTTGGTGGTCGCAGCAGCCACCTTGTTGCCCACGCCCTTCGCCTGCTGCTGGCCGCCGCTCTCGTCGAGACCGAGGCCCGCGCCGGTGACGTGCACGAGACGGTTGACCCGCTCGGGGTGGGTCTTGGCGACGTACAACGCCACCCAACCACCGAGACTCTGGCCGACGAGATCGGCCTTCTCGGCGCCGATCGCGTCGAGGAAACAGACGACGTGCTGGGCGAACGTCGGCGCGACGTAGTCGACGTCGAGCGGCTTGTCGCTGAACCCGTGACCGATGAGGTCGATGGCCCACACGTGCAGGCCCTGCGCGGCCAGGGCCTGCACGTTGCGCGTCCATCCCTCGACGTGGCCGGTGATGCCCGAGAGCAGGACGACGTGCCGGTCACCCTCGCCCGCCTCGAGCACGCGGGTTCGCCACGGGCCCGCCTGGACATACCGGATCTGTGCGCCCAGCGCATCGGTCCACAGTGTCATGTCAGTGTCCTGCTTCCTTCATGGTGATGGTGTGCGAGTAGAGGTCCTTGGGGCCCACACCCGCCGCGCCGAGGATGTTCCACATCAGCATCGGGTTGAGGCCGAGGTCGACCAGTGCCTGGGCGTCGAGAGCCATGACGGCGGTGCGCTCGGCGTCGGTGAGGTCGTAGCGCGCCAGGAATTCAGCGGGATCCGCCAGCAGTTCGTGCTTGGCGGTCGGCTGCCGGTCGAGGTCGTGGGCGAGGTGACCGAGGGCGACGAGGCTCACGCCGCCACCTCCGTCGCGAAGAGGCAAGCATACGGACGCGGCGCCGTGAGAGCCCCGATGGTCGCTCGCTGACGCTCGCTCACGCCGTCACCTCCGCTGCCACCTCGAGCTCGGTGATGCCGATGCCGGTGACCCAGTTGTCCATCGGCGCGTACGCCAGCGTGCGGGCCTTCCCGCCGGCACAGGCGGCGGCCAGCAGCCAGGTGCGGATCTCGAGGGCGCCGTTGCCGGCCTCGTCGAGGATCTCGGCATCGGTCATCGTCGCGATCGCGTCGAGGTCGCCGTCCTCCAACCAGCCGAGGACGCGCTGGTCCCACTCCTCGTTGATCTCGCCCATCCGCGGGATGGCCACCCAGTGGGAGAGGGCGCCGAGGCCGAGCACGGCCACCGTCGTCTCCTCGGGCAGCTCCGCGATCGCGCGGCGCAGGGCGACGCCCAGGGCGCGGCAGCGGTTGAGGGTGGGGAGTGGCGGCTGGTTGCAGCTGACGTAGAGCGGGACGACGTGACGCTCCTGGAGCCCGAGCCGCTTCACCGGGACGAGGAAGCCGTGGTCGAGCGGCATCTCGTGGGCGATCGCGACGTCGAACTCCTGGGCGACGAGGGAGGCGTGCAGCACCTGCGCCGCCTTCGGGTCGCCGGCGACGTCGTCCACCGGGATGCCGTGCTCTCGGATAGCCCGGTGGGTCTCGGCCGAGCCGACCGCGAAGATCGGCAGGTTCTCCAGGCCGAAGGCCTCCTGGTGGTCGGGGGCGACGAGGACCACGACGTCGGGGTCGGCGGCCGCGATGTCGGCGGCCATCGAGTCCCAGGCGGTGGCCAGTGCGGCACCGTGCTCGGAGTCGGTGCTCGGGTCGCGGACGATGCCGCTGACGTGCGACGTGGTGCCGGCGAAGACGAGTGAACCCATGCGTGCACGGTGACATGTGACCCTCCTCACCGTCAAGTGAGACGACGCAGTGTCGTGTGAGTATGCGGGCGCCTATTCTGGCGGCATGAGCCTCCGCAGTGCGCAGAAGCAGATGACCCGGGACCTGCTGATGCGTTCTGCCCTCGCCGTGTTCGGCGAGAAGGGGTACGTCGGCACGACGGTCGACGACATCGCCGTGCGCGCCGGCGCCAACCGAGCGACGTTCTACCTGCACTTCTCCTCGAAGTCGGAGCTGGTCGCGGCGCTGATCGGCGAGGTCAACGAGCTGGTCGTCTCGACCGACAAGCCCACGCTGACCGACGTCGTCGTCTCCGGCGAGCGGGGCAAGATCGAGGCGTTCTTCGCCCGGCGCTTCGATCAGTGGCCCGAGATGATGCCGTACGTCGTGGCCGCCAATCAGGCAGCGGACGTGGAGCCCTCGATCCAGGCGCTCGTCGACCGCTGGCACGAGAGTGCGATCGGTGAGATCACCGAGGGGCTCACGCTCGCCGACCGGTTCGCGCCGGAGACCCGCCGGGCCCGGGCGCTGGCCGCCTTCGGTCAGTTGGAGTACTACTCGCGTCGCTGGGCGCACGTCGGCGGGTGGACCGAACTGGTCACGCGCCAGACCGCGTTGCACGTCCTCACCGACTCGTGGCACTCGCTGCTCGTCGGCTGATCACGCCCTGATCTTGGCCTGATCGCGCGGGGCGGGCGCCGACTCGAGAGTTCGTTGTGGCGGCGCGCGCCTGCGCGAGCCGTCGCCGCCCTCGTGTGCCTTCGCGTCGTCGTTTCGATTGACAGCGTGTCGAGTGACTCTGCATGATGTGCGCCACACATCTCGTGATCGCCATCACATCTGCATCGGAGGCACCCGTGAGCTACTACGTCGGTATCGATATCGGCGGCACCTTCACCGACGCCGTGCTCCTCGACGACGAGGGGGTGGCGCGCCTGCTCAAGACGCCGACCACCCTCGACGACCCGGCCCGGGGTGTGAACAACGCCCTCGCCCTGGCGGAGAGGGAGCTCGGCTTCGCCGAGGGCTCGCTCCTCTCCCAGGTCGACTACTTCGGCCTCGGCACCACGGTCGCCACCAACGCACTCATCGAGCGCAAGGGCGTCAAGACCGGCATCCTCACGACCCGGGGCTTCCGCGACACGCTGCTGATCCAGCGCGGCATGGGCCACTGGGCGGGCAAGGAGCTGCACGAGATCACCCGTTTCTCGACCCGTGAGCATCCGCAGCCGGTCGTGCCTCGTGAACTCATCGCCGAGGTCGTCGAGCGCGTCGACTACAAGGGCGCCGTCGTGGCTCCGCTCGACGAGGAGTCGGTCCGCGCCGCCGTGCGGGGGCTCCTCGACCAGGGTGTGCAGGCCATCGCCGTCGTCCTGCTGTGGTCCTTCCGGAACCCCGCACACGAGCAGCGTGTCGCCGAGATCGTCCGCGAGCTGGCGCCCGACGTCTATCTCTCGGTCTCCTCCGACCTTGCGCCGGTGCTCGGCGAATACGAGCGCACGGCGACCACGGCACTCAACGCCTACCTCGGTCCGCACGTCCAGCGGTACATGAACCAGCTGCAGGAGTCACTGCACCAGCGCGGCATGACCGGCACGTTGCGCATCCTCGACTCCGGTGGTGGCGTGATCACGCCCGAGCGCTGCGGCCAGACCGCCGTCTCCGTGCTCACCTCCGGACCGACCGGAGGCGTCCTCGCCTCCGCGAAGCTCGCCGAGCAGCTCGGCACCCCGAACGTCCTCACCACCGACATGGGCGGAACCTCGTTCGACGTCGGCATGATCCTCGACTACGAGCCGGTCGTCAGCCCCCGCCAGGAGGTCAACGGCTACCACGTGCTCAAGCCCGCGGTGCAGGTGACCGCGATCGGCGCCGGCGGCGGCTCGATCGCCCAGGTGATCGACGGCCAGCTCCTCGTCGGCCCCGAGTCGGCCGGCTCCGTGCCCGGCCCGGCCTGCTACATGCGCGGCGGAACCCGACCGACCGTCACCGACGCCGATGTCGTGCTCGGCATCATCGACCCCGACTACTTCCTCGGCGGCACCTTCCAGCTCGACCGCGAGGCCGCCGTCCAGGCGGTCAAGGAGCACGTCGCCGACCCGCTCGGCATCTCGGTTGAGGACGCCGCGGCCGGTATCAAGCAGATCGCCGACCACAAGATGGCCGACCTGCTCGACACCCTCACCGTGGGCAAGGGCCACGACCCGCGCGACTTCGTCGTCTACGCGTACGGCGGTGCCGGCGGCGCTCACTGCCACGGCTTCGGGCACGAGCTCGGCGTCCAGTCGGTGGTGGTGCCCTCCACCGCCACCGTCCACTCGGCCTTCGGCGCCGTGATGAGCGACCTCCACGTCGCGGCCGAGCTCTCCGACCCGCTGGCCACCCCGGTCTGGGAGGGCGCTGCCGAGATGCTGCCCGCCGCCCGCATCGCGGAGAATCTCGCCCGACTCGAGGCCCAGGTGCGCGAGCAGCTGCTCGACTCCGGTGCCGAGCCGGACCGGATCCACGTGCAGCGCTACGCCGAGGTCCGCTTCCGGATGCAGTCGAAGTCGCTGCCGGTCGCACTGCCGGCCGGTGAGCTGACCGCCACCGACATGCAGGGCCTGCTCGACGCCTTCGTCGCGCAGTTCGAGGAGACGTACGGCGCCGAGGCCGTCTTCACCGGCGCCGGCGTCGAGATCCCCTCGGTGCGCGTCCAGGCGAAGGGCGAGCTGAGGAAGCCCGCCATCAGTGCGGTGATCTCCGGCGGCTCGGCGCTCGATCTCGAGCGTCCCGCCACCCGCAAGGTCTATCTGCCCGGCGGATGGATCGACGCCGACGTCGTACGCGGCACCGGGCTCAAGCCCGGGGACATCGTCGACGGGCCCGCGATCATCGAGCACCCGGGCACGACCATCTTCATCGGCGAGGGACAGCAGGCCGCCATCGACCGGCTCGAGAACACCGTCATCACCACGAAGGAGAGCTGAGATGACCGCCAGCGCCACCACTGTCGCCGCGCCCGTCGACCCGATCACCTACGAGGTCGTCCGCCACCGCCTGTTGGCCGTTGTCGCCCAGCAGTCCGCCGTGCTGAAGAACGTCTCCGGCTCGCCGCTCGTCTTCGAGGCCAACGACTGCAACACCGGCGTCTACCTGCCCGATGGCCAGATCGCCGCGATGGGCCCGCACATCGTCTTCCATTCCGGCTCCATGGAGCTCGTCGTCGGCAACATCATCGAGCAGTTCGAGAACGACGGTGGCATCGACGAGGGCGACATCTTCATCACCAACGACCCCTACTCGGGCGCTCTGCACCTGCCCGACGTCACCATGGTGGAGCCGGTCATCGTCGACGGGGAGCGCATCGGCTGGGTGGGCTCGTGCTGCCATGTCCTCGACATCGGCGGCATGACGCCGTCGTCCTGGTGCCCCGACGCCACGGAGAACGTGCAGGAGGGCCTGATCCTCCCGCCGACCAAGCTCGTCGAGCGCGGCCGAACCCGCTCGGACGTCTGGAACCTCATCCTCTCCGCGTCGCGGCTCGCGCCGAACCTCGGCCTGGACCTCAAGGCGATGATCGCGGCCAACACCCACGCGCGCAAGGGGATGCTCCGCCTCGTCGACCGCTACGGCGTCGACGTGGTCAAGGCGGTCATGGCGACGATGCTCGACAAGTCCGAGACCGCGACCCGGGAGCGGCTGCGTGCGCTGCCCGACGGCGTCTTCCAGGCTCGCAACTACTTCGACACCGACGGCAAGAACCCCGGCCTGCACCGCGTCGAGGTCGAGCTCACCAAGCGCGACGACACGCTCGTCTTCGACTACTCGAAGTCGGCCGAGCAGGTGCCGTCCATCGTCAACTGCACGATCGCCGGCCTGCGCGGCGGCGTGTTCGCCTCGGTGCTCCCGGTGATCGCCCCCGACATCCCGTGGAACTCCGGCGTCATGCGCGCCATCGAGATCGAGGCGCCCGAGGGGCTCATCGTCAACTGCGCCAAGCCCGCTCCGTGCGGCTCGGCCACGGTGGGGGGCGCCTACATGGTCAAGAACACCGCCCACGCCGCGGTCTCCACCCTGGCCGGCACCGACGACGTCAGCCGGTCGGACGCAATGGCGGAGTCGACCGGCGCGATCCAGGTGCTGCACATCGGCGGCGTCAACCAGTACGGCGTGGGCTTCGGCGGCGCGCTCACCGAGGCCCTCTGCGGTGGTGGCGGCGCCACGCCGGAGGCCGACGGTGCCGACTTCGTCGGCCCGCACGAGATCCTCTCCTACCAGTTCAACAACGTGGAGGGCGAGGAGGTCGCGTTCCCGCTGCTCTGGCTGCGCCGCGAGTTCAACACCGACTCCGGCGGTGCGGGTCGTCGCCACGGTGGCACCTCGCTGTCGGCGGCCTGGACCGTCCACGACGCCGGTTTCGTGCACGGCGTCCACATGGCGCACTCGATGTCCATGCCGGCCTCCACCGGCCTGCACGGCGGCCTGCCTGGCTCGACCCACGCGGTCACGGTGGTCCGCGGCACCGACGTCAACGAGGCGCTGGCCGCCGGCCGGGCCGTGACCGGTTCGGCCGACCTTGAGGGCGAGGTCACCGTCTTCGACACCAACCCCGGGGAGCAGATGTTCTTCCCCGGCGACGTCATGGACTGGTCGTTCCACGGGGGCGGCGGCTGGGGCGACGCGCTCGACGCCGACCCCGAGGGCATCGCCGCCGACGTGCGCGAGGGCCGCGTCTCCGAGGCCGGTGCGCTCCGCCACTACGGCGTCGTCCTCGCCGACGGTGAGGTCGACGAGGCCGCCACGACCGCCACCCGCGCCGACCTGCGCCGTCGACGCACGGAGTGGAACCGCACCGTGGTCGAGGAGTTCGCTCCGGTGAGCGGCGAGGCACGCGTCGTCGGCGACAAGCTGAGGATCGTTGCCGACCACTTCGCCTGCGAGTGCGGCCGCACGCTGTCGCCGGCCGGTGCCGACTGGAAGCAGTACGCCGGCCGTACCGCGCTGACGGCCGATCAGCTCGGCGAGAAGGTGCGCCTGCACGCCGACCTCGTCGCGGACGCCTACGCCTGCCCCGGGTGCGGCGGACTGCTCTGTGTCGAGATCCGGCGCCGTGACGACGAGCCGCTGCGCGCCATCGCCCTCGCCTGATCTCACGAGCTCTTCATCTCGGGCATCCCACCCACCCGTTCAAGGGAGAACGCATGTCATGAACACCACCGTCGTCTCACAGAAGGGGTCGACCGGTCTCACCTACGCGGCCGCCTACCTCTCCGTCGCCCTGGCGATGACCGCCTATGCGATCCCCGGTGCGCTCAACGGCACCTTCACCACCGAGTTCCACACCTCAGGCGCCGGCCTGACCTGGATCACGGCGATCTTCGAGCTCGGCATCGTCGCCTTCGAGCTCACCTTCGGTCTCCTCGGTGACCTCTTCGGTCGCAAGCGGCTGCTCATCGGCGGCTCGGCGCTCGTGGTGGTCGGCGCGGTGCTCTCGGCGATCGCCACCACCACCGGGTTCATGATCTTCGCCCAGGCCGTGATCGGCATCGGGTCGGGCATGCTCTTCCCGATCGGCCTCTCGATGGTCGCGGCGCTCACCGACGACCACGGCCGGCGGTCCCGGATCATCGCCACCTGGGCGGGCTTCCTGTCCCTCGGTGCGGTGATCTCCCCGGTGCTCTCGACGCAGACCCAGCTGCACTTCACCACCGCCAGCTACGACGGCTGGCGGGTGACGTACTGGATCATCGTCGCGGTCGCCCTGCTCCTGGTGGCGATCTCCTTCGGCACCCGCGACTCCTCGGCGCCCGCCGGTCGACACCTCGACATCCCCGGCCAGGTCACGTTCGCGCTCGGCCTGATCGCCGCTCTCTACGCCACCGTGACGGCCGTCGACAGTGGCTTCGGCGACGGCAAGGTCATCGTCGGGTACGTCGTCGGGGCACTGCTTCTGGTCGCCTTCGTCGTCGTGGAGCGGCGCAGCCCGAGCCCGCTTCTGGACCTGTCGCTCTTCGCCAACAAGGACTTCTCCCTCGGGTCGGTCGTCGCGGTGATCGGCATGTTCGCCTTCCTGGCGGCCTGCTTCTCCACCTCCATCACCGTCGGCGCGCTCGCGCAGGCACCGGTCTGGGCGGTGGGCGTGCTGTTCGTCTTCATCCAGGGCCCGGCGTTCGTGCTCAGCCCCCTCGTCGGCTGGCTGATCCACCACGCCTCGCCGCGCTGGGTGCTCACCGCCGGCTTCGCCTTCATCGCGGTGGCGGCGTACTGGCTCTCCTCCTTCACCCTCGGCGTGCCGCACGCGTTCGGCGGCCCCGCGTGGACCGCCTGGATCGCGCCGCTTCTCCTCCTGGGCATCGGCTTCGCCCTGACCGCGGGCTCGATCACCGCCGTCGCGATCAACAACGTGGCGCCGCACCAGATCGGCATGGCGAGCGCCACCACCAGTGTGATGCGCGACCTCGGCTTCACCCTGGGCCCGGTCATCGGCTCGGTCGTCGCCTTCTCGCTCGGTGGCTCGCAGTTCGGCACCAAGATCGGCGGCATCCTCACCGGCGCCAAGCTGCCGGCCGACGCGGTCGCGGGCCTCTCTCAGGTGCCGCCGCTCGGGTGGCTCTCGGGCTGGGACGGCGTGATCGGCCAGTTCTCCGCTCAGGTCAGCGCCTCCGGTGCGCCGCAGGCGTCGGTCAATGGCCTGGTTGCCACGCTGAACGACCCCGCCACGAAGGGCGCGATTCAGGGCGCCGCCGATGCCGCCCTCGGCTCCGGCTTCGGCACGGTCTACCTCATTGCCGGGATCGCCGCCACGGTCTGCGCTGTGCTCACCCTGCTCATCGGTGAGCGGAGCAACGTTCCGGTGACTGACGACGAGCTCGCCGAGCTCGTCGCCTGAGAAGTCACCCAAGGCCGGGGCCCTCGCTGACGCGGGGCCCCGGCCTTGCTCTTCCCACCGGGGGCGTGCTCGGTGGGCGGCTACGTCACCGGGTCGGTGAAGGGTCTGACGGGGAAGGAGGGCGCCTCGATGTTCACGCAGGCGTGCGTGAACGCCACGCGCACGGCGACGAACATGCGCTGATCCGTCGTCACGTCGAAGGACCCGGGCCGGCCCAGTCGGCGAGGAGCATCCGCAGCACGGACACCACCGCGAGCGGCTGATCGAGCAGGACGTGGTGACCGGCCGCAGGGATCTCCGCCGTACGCACGTCGACGCCGAGTCGGCGGGCGATCGCGGCGGTCGTCTCCAACGTGGCCAGCCCGTGCTCGGTGCGCACGAGCGCGGCCGGGCAGGCCGCCGGTCCCAGCTCCTCCGGCGTGACCAGGACAGGCACCAGCGCGGCAGGGTCGGTCTTCCAGGCCCAGCCGCGCTGGGTCTCGCGCGCGGTCAGCGCCGCAACGTGCTCGACGAGATAGCCGAGAGCCCAGGGGTCGTCGGGCACGAGCCGGAAGCGGGTGAGGAGCTCCTCGCGAGAGGCGTACGCCGCCGGCGCTGTCGCGCGCCGCGTCGAACCCGCACCGGTGGGGCGCCGCCCATGCGGCACCCCGATCGGCGAGTCGATGGCGGCGATGCCCGTCAGGGCGATGCCGCGGCCGGCGGCGATGGTGAGGCAGACGGTCCCGCCCATGCTGTGCCCGACCAGGATGGGCGGCACCGCGCTGACGTCGGCCGCGACAGCCGTGATCTCACGCGTCCACTGCGCGATGTCGTAGGCATCCCGACGGCCACTGTCGCCGTGCCCGGAGAGGTCGAGCGCGACGACCGCGTGGCCGGCGCTCAGGAAGGGCGCGAGGTGGCTCCACCACAGCCCGTGCGCGCCACGGCCGTGGACGAGGATCACCGGTGGGGTGCGCGGCCCGGCCGGCTCACCCCAGGTGTGGTGCACGATCTCGCAGCCCTCGACCACCGTTACGCCGCGCCGCGGCGGTGATGAGAGCGCGGTGTGGAACCACTCCGGTGGCGTCGTGTCGGTCGTGTCGTCCACGCCATGCTCACTCGGCGAGGGCATCGCCGAGCCGGCGTACGACGGCCAACGCGGCCACCCCGTCGGCGAGCAGCTCCGGGTCGACCTGGCGCAGCCGGTCGGCCCAGAAGGCCTTGAGGCGGCCGATGTTCTCGATCGCAAGCTCGGTCGCCAGCAGCTCGACGGCCCGACCGTCCCCGCTGGGATGCTCCCGCAGAAGCATCCCGCGGGCCTCGAGACTGCGCACGGCGGTGCTGATGTTGCTGCGCTGGAGCCCGGTCGCGGCGGCCAACTGGGTCGGACTGATGCGCGGGTGGCGTTCGACCTGACGGATCACCGCCACTTCGGTGCCGGTGAGCGGGACGACGTCGCGCACCTCCGGGCGGCGTACGTCGAGCTTCCGGGCCAGCTCGAGGACGGCGTCGGCCAACTCGGCGAGCCTGGCGTCGGTGACCTTGCTGCGCGCCGGCATGCGCCGATCCTAGCGGTGATGTATGTTTTCATAAACATAATCAGTAGTTGTTCTTCGAGGAGTCTGTGTGAGCACACCCGTGGCCACCCCCACGCCCATCCCCGCCGGCCGGCGCCGTCTGGCCGGCCGCCCCGGGCCGACCTTGGTCGCCGTCTGCTTCGGCCTCTTCATGGTCGGCCTCGACTCGACCGTCGTGCACATCGCGAATCCGGCGATCCAGGCGGACCTCGGCGCGTCGTTCGCCGAGCTGCAGTGGATCATCAACTCCTACCTGCTCGCGGTGGCCGTCTTCCTCATCCTGGGCGGCAAGCTGGGCGACCGGATCGGTCGCAAGCGGCTCTACCTGACCGGCGTGGTGCTCTTCGGCGTCGCCTCGGTCGCCATCGGCCTTGTCGGGAGCATCGAGGGCGTCATCGCGCTGCGGTCCCTGCAGGGGCTGAGCGCGGCGATGCTGATGCCGCAGACCATCGCCCTTCTCCGGGCGACCTTCCCCCGGGAGCGGTTCGGCATGGCCGTGGGGATCTGGGGCGGCGTCTCCTCGGTCGCGATCGCGGCCGGGCCCCTCGTCAGCGGAGTCCTGGTGGAGAAGGCCAGCTGGGAGTGGGTCTTCTACATCAACGCCCCGATCGCGCTGATCGGCCTGATCTTCGGTGCGATCGTCATCACCGAGACCGAGCGCCAGCGGGAGAGGTTCGACCTCGCCGGTGTCGTCCTGTTGGCCGCCTTCCTCTTCGCCCTCGTCTTCGCGGTCGTCCAGTCCGAGTCCTGGGGCTGGGGCAGCCTGAAGACCCTCGGCACCCTGGTGCTCGCGGTGATCCTCCTTGCCGGCTTCGTCATCACCGAGAGCCGGGTCCGCAACCCGCTGCTGCCGCTGGGCCTGTTCCGCTCGGCCGGCGTCAGCGTCGGCGGGCTGGTCTTCGTCGCCAACTTCTTCGCCATGCTCGGCCTCACCTTCCTGATCACGCTGTTCCTGCTCAACACGCTGGGTCACACCACCGTCGCGGCGGGCGTGCGCATGCTGCCGCTCAGCGCTGTCGCGGTCCCGGCGGCGCCGCTGGGTGCGGCACTCACCGCCAAGCTGGGTCCCCGGCGCGTCGCCGCGCTCGGTCTGCTGCTCATGGCGGTCGCGCTCGCCGCCCTCACCCAGGTCGAGC
The DNA here is from genome assembly GCF_040838215.1 of Nocardioides eburneus. Classification (NCBI taxonomy): domain Bacteria; kingdom Bacillati; phylum Actinomycetota; class Actinomycetes; order Propionibacteriales; family Nocardioidaceae; genus Nocardioides; species Nocardioides eburneus. The sequence goes on from NZ_JBFPJR010000008.1 coordinate 67,786, forward strand.
CCGGGTCGTCGTACTGGCTGATGGCGGTGCCGTTCGCGGTCCTGGCCTTCGGCTCCGGGTTCGCCATCCCCTCGGGCGCCGACCTCATCGTCGGTGGCGCCCCGCTCCACCTGGCCGGCGTGGCCAGCGGCTTCCAGACCACCTGCCTCCAGGTCGGCGGCGCGATCGGCACCGCTGTCCTCTCGGCCATCGTGTCCGGGCGGATCTCCTCCGCGCTCACCGGCATCGATCTCAAGCCCGGCCTCGAGGAGGCGGCCGCCGCCGGCGTACCGGTTCCTGGTCTCCCGGAGGCCAACGAGGCCTTCATGAGCGGCCTCCACATCGGCATGGCCGTCTGCGCCCTCTTCGCCGTGGTCGTCGCCGTGCTCGTCTTCATCACGGTCAAGGACCGTGGGCACCACGACTTCGAGACCGTCCTCGAGGAGACCGTCGAAGGCGAGGCCGGTCACCTCTGAGCACCTCGCGGTGGAGGGGCCTGGGCTCCGCGCGGTGCCCCTCCACCGGAGAGTCAGGCACGATGCGGCGCACGGCCCAGGAGGCGACGGAATGCGTCGGAGAGCACTGTGGCCGGGTCGTCGACGGCGTGCCGGGCCCGGAAGGCGATGTGTCGGTCGGGTCTGACGAGGAGGCAACCGTCCTCGGCGATCTCGCGCACATGTGCCCATTCGCCATAGGGATCCTCGATAGCGAGGCCGGGGCCGATGGACACCACGTCGAGAGGGATGCCGAGGTGGGAGGCCAGCTCCTGCGCCGCCACCGTCCAGGTGGCGCCGCCGATGCCGGTGAGCAGCGTGAAGCGACCACGTCCAACGGCGTCGAGGGAGGAGATCGTCTCGGTTCCGCGGGCCAGCCAGGCGTGGGAGAGAGGCGAGCCCGGAACCGTCGAGGCGACGTAGAACAGGGCAGCGTCCTCGCCGCTCGGGAACGGCGCGCCGTCGGGCACGACCGCGTCCGACGTGTAGCGCTGGCCGAGCTCGGTGCCGAGGGCGTTGAAGTTGTAGTCCTGCAGCCGCAGCGCCTCGGCCAGCCCCTTGGAGGCGACCCTAGAGCCGGGCTGGCCGGCTGCCGTTCTGCGTACCCGGCGGCGGGTGGCGCTTCGTCGGCTCGGTAGCCGGGAGACTCCCCGAGCCCGCTGACGAGACGCTCATCCCAGGAAGCGGGTGATGTCTCTCCGTAGAGCCGGCGGCAGACCCTCGTCCCATTGGGTGTGGACGCCCCGTGCGGCACGCCGGCGGACAGCAGCGCGCTCCCAGATCACGCCGATCAGTGCGATCGCGAGGGCAACGCCGTAGAGCCATACCCAGTGCCACTCGAACCCGGTGTCGGCAATCGCGTGAAAGACGCCGACGGTCAGCACGTAGGCGACGTCGAGGACGAGGAGTGCCCCGACGAGGCGCTCCTCCGCACTCATCACGGCAAAGTCGTTTCGGTGTTCACGGCCAGAACTGTCGCGAACCACCGTCGACAGCACCCAGCCCGCCGGTAGGACGATGACGGCGCACGCGATGCAGCCGGCTATCCACGACCCGAGGGGTAGCAGCCAGCCGATCGGGGCCATTCCCCATCGACCGGTGTGGAAGGCGTCGCTGACGTAGTCTGCCGGCACGGTCAACGCCCCGATCACGGTGCCGATGGCTGACGCCACGGCCGCGAACCAGAAGGCCGTGCCGACGGGGCGGAGGTCCATGCTGTCCAAGCGCAACCTGCGGGAGAAAGAGTCGGGCACCGCGAGGTAAAGCCCAGAGAACAGCTGCGCGAACCCGGCCACCGCAGCGATGCTGTTGAGCGCGACGAGCCATCGAAGCTCGGCGGATTCGCTGCCGGTCCACAGCAGCCAGCACACGACGATTGCGACGGCATGAACGACGGCAACCGCCGCTTGCACCATGTGACGACGCTTCACCTGGTGATCCTATGGCCTAAGCCGCAGCGCCCGAGGGACGCACACCCGACTTGCCCCTGATGCCGTGTCACTCCGGACAGCTCGGTGGGTTCCAAGCGCCCGCCCAGGGCGACACGCTAGCCGGACCGATAGCGGTCTACGGGCCGGGCTCCGCGGATGGCCTCCCAGGTACGTTCGGTGGTGGAACCGCACCGACCACCAACCCTGCCGATCCCACGCCAGGATTGGATGACTTCTTCGACTACCCGAACGCCGCGTTCGCGTACAGCACGAACGTCTTCATGCGTGACTCGGGAATCCGTGAGACGCGAGGCCTCGCCGACGTCCATGAGATCCGCCTACCGGCGGTCGGAGCCAGCTATCAGCAGACGGCGCCCGCGATGAAGCCCTTCACAGTGATGGAGGACGACTGCGTGCGAGTCACGGCGGTCCTGGTGCGTCGTCCACGTCGGTTGACGCCGGGCCCGGCGTCAACCGACGCCGGGCCCGGCCCGTCAGGGGACGCCAACGCGCCCACGAGAGGTGCCCTAGGGGATCAGGTGAGACCCCACAGCTTCTCGAAGTCATCGGTGAAGGTCGTCGGACCGAACCATTCGCCCGACGCGTCGGCCTGCTCGGTGAGCGTCACGTCGGACATGGTGTCCTTGGTGAACAGCCGCACCGGGATCGTGTAGTCCGGAACGCTCTGGCCCCCCATCATGCGCAGCGCCGCGTCGGCGTCGATCCAACCCTGATAGGCATCCGATTGGCCCGCAGCGGCAGCGATCTGCCCGTTCGCGACGGCCTTGAGGTCGGAGAGACCGGCCGCCCCGACAACGACCTTGATGCCGGGTCGTGAGGTCTGCTGGACGCCGGCCTGCGTGGCCTGGGTGTACTGGCCGAACTGCGCCTCGACATAGCCGATCTCGGAGTCCTTGAGCACTGCTGCGCTGGTCGATGAGGGGATCAGCGAGAAGTTGGCGGCCGAGATCTTGTTGATCGTCACCTTGCAATCCGGGCAGTCCTGCGCATACACCTTGCGGCCGGCGGCGACGTAGGCCGCCGGCGAGGGCCCGTCCACACTCTCGTTGATCAGGACCTGGGCCTTGCCGTCAGAATCTCTGATGATCCACTTGGCCAGCGCCTCATCCATCTGGGAACCACCAGGCGGCACGTAGGCGAGGGTCTTGGATGCCGGGTGGCTGTCGTCGGGCAGCTGGTTGCTGATCACGACCGGTACGCCGGCGGCCTGCGCCGCATCGAACGCCGACCCGGCCAGTCCGTAGGCGATGGAATCGGCGATGACCGCCCCGGCCCTCGCCGAGGTGGCCTGGTTGATACAGGCGCTGATGTCGGTGGGCGTGCCCTTGCCGTCACACGTCTGAAGCTTGATCCCGACGCTCTTCAGCGCGGCGCCCAAGGCCTTGGCGGTCACCGCAAGGGCCGGCGCTTGTGCCGTCACCGGCACGTAGTAGACCGTCTTGCCCTTCAGCGAGGCGACGCCGCTGATGGCACCGCTCGGGACGGGGTAAGAGTCGAGCGGCTTGGTCAGCGAAGCGATCTCCGCGTCCAGCGCCTTGCCGGTGGTGGCCGCGGTGCTAGGGCCGGAGCTCGCCTGACCGGCGTTGCCACCGCAGGCGGTGAGGGCTACTACCGCCGACAGTGCCAGTAGGGCAACGCGGAGACCGGTACGGCGCCGTGCAGGGTGGGTTGTGCCCATGAGGACGTATCTCCTTCGAAACGAGCGAGTGCGGCAGGAGCGGGCACGACGACCGAGAAGGGGGAGACACATCGCCGAACCCGTTGATGTGTGATCAAGGTCACTACATCGTGTAGGAAAAGCTATACGGTCCTGACGGTTCCAGGCGTGCGGTTTTCGCAACCTCAACTTGCAGCTGCTGGGGCCCGGGGCGACGGCTCTGCGATGGCCCGGGCCCAGAGCCTCTTGCGCGAGGCGGTCAGGGACGGATCGGCCAGGCCGTCGTCACGGGGGAGTCGGGGCCGTCGATGCGGGTGGTGATCTTGCGGAGCATCTCGAGCAGGGCGCTGAGCTCGCCGTCGGTGAGGTCGGCGGTGACTGCGACGTTGACCGCCGACATCGCCTTCTTGCCGCGGGCGGTCCTCTCGGTGCCGGCATCGGTGAGCTCGTACAGGACCACCCGGCCGTGGACGGGGTGTGCCCGGCGGCTCACCCAGCCCAGCTTCTCGAGGCGGCTCAGCGCGGTGCCGACACTCTGCGGTGCGATATGGAACCCGCGAGACAGGTCCGCCGCGGACAGCGGCCCGAGCTGCTCGAGATGAACCGCGAGTCCGAGTTGAGTGGCGGTGACGCCGAGTTCGTCCAACGCCTCCTGGACGCGTCGGTGTACGGCGTTCTGCGCGCGCCACAGCACGTGCGTGAACTCGTCATCCCAGGACGTCACGGCTCTTGTCACGCGGGCATTCTCCCTGAAGCGGTTGTTAACAGATGTCTTCTATGTTGACATATGTCTGTCAACCAGCGGGCTCGAGAGCGAAGAGCCACCAACGAGAGGAATCCACATGACAACCCCCAGCCTCCAGGACGGCATCGAGAAGGCCGGTTCCGCGGTCAATCTGCGCTGGACCGCGGAGCCTCGGTTCTGGACCCCGCCGGTCGTGGCCCCGGAGTATTCGGGCTGGCGCAAGGAGCAGGCCGCTTGGCAGAGCGGCGTGGCTCTGATGGATCTCTCTTACCACATGTTCGATCTTTTCGTTTCCGGTCCAGATGCGACCAGGATGCTCGGCGAGCTGACCGCGAACAACTACGAGAATTTCGCCATCAATCAGGCCAAGCAGCTCGTCGTGGTCAACGAGAACGGCTACCTGGTCGGAGACGCCATCCTGCTCCGGCGAGGTGAGGAGGACTACGTCGTCACGGGCCGCCCTACCGCGCAGAACTGGCTCACCTACCACGCCGGGCAGCGCGGGTACGACGTCGAGCTGAGCAGCGACCCCGACTGCTCGCGCGACCCCCAGCACATCCCGCCCTTCTTCCGCTACCAGATCCAAGGCCCCTTCGCCCAGCAGCTGATCGAGGCGGCCTTCGGTGGCCCGCTTCCGGAGACCAAGTTCTTCCACGCCACGAACGTCACGCTCGCGGGCACGACCTTCCGCGCCCTGCGTCACGGCATGGCTGGCCAGCCCGGCTATGAGTTCATCGGCGATCACGCCGATCATGCGACCGTCAAGGCGGCGCTCGTGGCGGCGGGGGAGCAGTTCGGACTCGAGCTGGTCGGCTCGCTGGCGTACCCGACCGCCCAGGCCGAGGGCGGCTGGGTGCCTGCGCCGATCCCGGCCATCTACGACGACACCCCCGACCAGAGCGCCTACCGAGCCTGGCTGCCGCTGCATACCCCTGACGGCCTCCAGCCCCTGAACGGAAGCTTCTACTCGCCCGACATCGCCGACTACTACGTCACCCCGTACGAGCTGGACTACGGCCGATCCATCTCCTTCAACCACGACTTCCTCGGTCGGGACGCGCTGCAGGCCATGAAGGACGCGCCCCGCCGTCACAAGGTCACCCTCGTCATGGACGCCGAGCAGGTGGCCAAGGCGGTGGACCTCGAACGAGGCCCGGTCAACACGCTCGCCAAGCAGCGCGTCGAGATCGCCGGCTCGCTGGTCGGCAACACCGAGTACACCGCCTACAACGATCCCTACGGCACGATGCTGAGCCTCGCGCTCGTCTCGGAGGAGTCGGCCAAGCCCGGCACGGAGGTCGAGGTCGTCTGGGGCAACCACCCGGGCGGCGATGTCGCAGCCGAGGCCGACCTGGGCTTCCCGCGGATCCGGGCCACGGTCCAGCCGTGTCCCTACAACGAGTTCGCGCGGTCGGGCTACCGCCAGGGCTGATCGGTCGCCGGCGTGGTTGCCTGCGGCTGATGCAACCAATGGATGCGCCGGACGCGGGGAGTGGCGCTTGTCACTCCCCGTCGGCCCGAACTACGGTCACTAGGACGATCTAGTAGCGGCGATCACAACGACCGACCGCAGTGAGAGGAACGAGCGATATGAGTGGTCCCAGCGTTCAGGACGGCATCGACAGGGCCGGGTCGGCCGTCAATCTCCTGTGGAAGCCCGGCGCCGCGCCTTGGATCCCCGAGGTCGTACTGCCGGAGTACGCCGGGTGGAAGACCGAGCAGCACGCCTGGTACGACACCGTGACGATCGCAGACCTGTCGTTCCACATGTCCGACACGTTCATCTCCGGCCCCGACGCCACCAAGGCTCTCGCCCTGACCAGCGCGAACAACTACGAGAAGTTCGCCATCGGCCAGGCGAAGCAGTTCGTTCCGGTCGCCGAGGACGGCAACATCATCACCGACGGCATCCTGCTGCGGACCGGCGACCAGGAATACACCCTCAGCGGCCCGCCGCCGGCCCAGAACTGGGTCATCTACCACGCCCAGCAGCAGGGCCTCGACGTCGAGTTCACCATGAACCGGGAGACCTCCGCCCGCCGCGACGGCAGCAACCCGGCCCTCTTCCGCTACCAGATCCAGGGACCGCTGGCGGGCCAGCTGATCGAGGACGTTCTCGGCGGCCCCTTCCCGGAGATCAAGTTCTTCCACTCCGCGATGGTCACCATCGCCGGCCGCCCCGTGCGCGCACTGCGCCACGGCATGGCCGGCCAGGCCGGCGCCGAGTTCATCGGCGAGTGGAAGGACGCCGCCGTGGTCAAGGACGCACTGCTCGAGGCCGGTCGCCAGTACGGGCTCGTCCACCAGGGCGCCTGGTCCTACCCGACCGCGAGCATGGGCAGCGGCTGGATCCCCTCGCCGACGCCGGCGATCTACACCGACCCCTCCCTCAAGGACTACCGGCAGTGGATCTCGCTGTTCTCCTACGAGGGCCAGAAGCCGCTGCAGGGCAGCTTCTACTCGCCGAAGATCGAGGACTACTACTGCTCGCCCTACGAGCTGGACTACGGGCGCTCGATCTCGTTCAACCACGACTTCATCGGTCGCGACGCTCTGATGAAGGCCAAGGACGACGCCCCGCGCACCAAGGTGACGTTGGTCTTCGAGCGTGAGGACGTCAACCGCGTGCTCGGCGAGGACCCCGGCTTCGTGCACCACTACTGGCGCAACCGGGTCGAGACGCCCGACGGCACCCTGGTGGGTACGACCTTCCAGACCGACATCTACGACCCGGTGGGCACCGTCATGGCGCTCACTCTGGTGAACAAGGAGCAGGCCACGCCCGGCACCGAGGTCGTGGTCGTGTGGGGTCAGCACCCCGGCGCAGGCACCGCGCCCGACGCTGACCTCGGCTTCCCGCGCCTGCGCGCCACCGTGCAGGCCTGCCCCTACAACGAGGTCTCCCGCACCATCTACCGCCAGGACGCCTGACCACAGCACCTCCGCGACCACCCCGCACGCGGCGGCCTGAGGGCCGCCGCGGCGGTCGCTCGCGCCCTCGACCACCACTGGAGGAACTACAAATGTCCAGCCCGACGGTCACGCCGGCCGACGTACACGCCTTGTTGTCTGATCATTCCTTGGAGATGACGGGCAAAGACGTTCCGCATCTTCTGGACGCTCGTGACGCCATCGCGCAGGGCACCCGGATCAACGTCACCTTCCTGGAGAACGAGGACATGGACGTGCGGCTCGCCGCCGCGCGGGCCGTGAACGAGGGCGGCTTCGTCCCTGTGCCGCACGTGTCGGCTCGTCGGCTCTCCTCGCGGACGGCGTTGGAGGAGTACCTCGGGGCCCTGCAGGAGATCGGCGCGAATGCCCAGATCTTCGCTGTCGGTGGTGACCCGACAACCCCGCACGGGCCCTACGCCGACGCGCTCTCGATCATCGAGTCCGGGCTATGTCAGCAGTACGGCGTGCAGAGCGTCTCCATCGCCGGATATCCCGAGGGGCACCCCGACATCTCCGAGCCCGATCTCTGGGCGGCGCTGACCGACAAGGCCGCCGCGCTGGGCGACCAGGGGCTCTCGGGCGGGATCATCACTCAGTTCGGCTTCGACGTCGACCCGGTCATGACCTGGATCGAGCAGGTCCGCGAGCGTGGGATCGAGCTCCCGATCCGCATTGGGGTGCCAGGCCCGGCCGGTGTCCGCAGGCTGATGCGCTACGCCAGCCGGTTCGGCGTGGGCACCAGCGCCAGCATCGCGAAGAAGTACGGCTTCTCCCTCACGAACCTGCTGGGCAGCGCCGGCCCCGACCGGTTCATCGGAGAGCTTGCCGGACGGCTGGACCGGCAGCGACACGGCGAGGTGCGTCTGCACTTCTACACCTTCGGTGGCCTCGGGGCGACCTCGCGCTGGATCAGTGACTTCGACGAGAACTACGAGAAGGAGGCGCGGCGATGACCCTCGCGCAGGAGGCACCACGTCGGGGGCGCCACGCCCCGGAGAAGGTGAACCAAGCCACGCTGATCATCAAGGGCAACGACCGGCCCGGCATCGTCGCGGCGGTGACGTCGGTCCTGAGCCGATACGGCGCCAACATCGAAGCGCTCGACCAGTACTCCGATGACCCCCAGGGCGGCTCGTTCTTCCAGCGCACGGTGTTCCGCCTCGAGGACCTCGCCGTCGCCCTGCCCAAGCTGGACGCCGACCTGGCCGAGGCACTGGGCGCGGACTTCGATCTGGAGTACACGCTGCGGGACATGTCCTTGCCGAAGCGGGTGGCGATCTTCGCCTCCAAGTCCGACCACTGCCTGCTCGACTTGCTGTGGCGGCACCGACGAGGCGAGCTTCCCGTCGACATCGCGATGGTGATCTCGAACCACCCCGACACCGCCGAGGAGGTCAGGTCCTTCGGGATCCCCTTCTTCCACGTGCCCTCGGCGGGGGCGGACAAGTCCGCCGCCGAGGCCGAGCATCTGCGTCTGCTGGAGGGCAACGTGGACTTCGTCGTCCTGGCCCGCTACATGCAGATCCTCTCCGCCGACTTCATCGCCAAGGTCGGTGTGCCGATCATCAACATCCACCACTCCTTCCTGCCGGCCTTCATCGGTGCCGGTCCCTACGCCAAGGCCAAGGACCGCGGAGTGAAGCTGGTCGGTGCGACGGCGCACTACGTGACCGAGGCCCTCGACGAAGGCCCGATCATCGAGCAGGACGTGGTGCGGGTGACGCATGCGGACACGGCAGCTGATCTGCAGCGCCGGGGCGCCGATGTGGAGCGCGCCGTCTTGTCGCGTGCGGTGGCCTGGCACGCCGAAGACCGGATCATCCGACACGCCAACCACACCATCGTCTTCGCCTGAGAGCTCTCGCAGAGAAGGGGCAGAGGGGACAAGCACATGACGTACACGATCGACGGGCGCGCGATCGCGGCTCGCGTCCGAGCGGAGGTCGCCGCGCAGGTCGCGCGCACCTGGCCCGATCCGGAGCAGGCGCCGGGACTGGCGACGATCCTCGTCGGTGACGACCCGGCAAGCGCCGTCTACGTCGCCTCCAAGCGGAAGGCGATCCGTGCAGCGGGGATGAAGGACCTCCACGTCTCGCTCCCGGCCGGCACGACGCAGCGCGAGCTCGCCGCGGTGTGCCCTGAGCGACCGGCCTTCCTTCCCCCTGCGAGGCATCACCGGCAGCCGGTGCCTGGTCATGGGCATCCTCAACGTGACCCCCGACTCCTTCTCGGACGGCAACCGCTATCTCGATCTCGACCGTGCGGTCGAGCACGGGCTTGCCATGGTCCGCTCGGGCGCAGATCCGGTCGACGTGGGCGGTGAGTCGACGCGCCCCGGCGCCGAACGGGTGTTAGCGGGGCGCGTCGTGCATCCGCGTTCACGACACTCGGTCGAGCCGGGACGCGGTCACCGTGGCGACCGCCTGGCGAGGCCAGCCGTGAGCGTCGCCTCCGGCTGGGCGGTACGCCGGTCATCGTGACCGGGTCGTTCGATGGGTCGCTGGCGGCCGGCGCCCTGACCCGACCAGCTCCGGCTCACTGACCGAGCCGGAGCCCCTCACACGGAGTCGCGGACGACGACGAGCGCTGGTGCCGCGACGAGATCGCTCGCGTCCAGGCCGAGGATCGCGCGCGCGCTTCTCCGCCCGTGGGCGTCGGCGTCGATGTGCACCGTGGTCAGACCGGGCGAGGAGAGCGCGGCGTACTCGGTGGCGTCGTAGCCGATCACGGCCAGCTCCTCCGGCACGCGGAGGCCGAGACTCTCCGCGCACTTGAGCACGCGGAGCGCCATCTCATCGTTGAACCCCGCGATCGCGGTCACGGGGGCCTCGAGGAGGAACTCACGGAGGGCCTCGACGCCGCCGGCGTCCGGGTGTGGCAGGACCAAGGGGGCGAGCGGAGGCAGGTCGAGCCGTTCCGCCGCCTGCCGGGCGAACTCCAGACGTACGCGAGCGAACCGGGTCGCGTCCTCCGGAAGTGCCATCGCCAGCCGGGTGTGGCCGTGATCGACCAGATGGCCGACCTGAACGGCGGTGTGAGCGGCGAGGCCGTCGGTCCACCCGCCATCGGCAAGCTCGCGTCCGCTGGAGTAGTTGGCCGCGAAGTCGATCACGCCCCGCGGCGCGACCATGTGTTGAAGCTGCGTCGTGGACTGCTTGGTCGGATGGCCGTGCTTGACCACGAGGATGTGGTCGTTCTTCGCGAGCTCGTCGTCCAGGCCGCTGATATACGAGCGCGAGTAGTTGCCCTCGAGGCTCGCGTCGATGTTGAGCACCACGATGCGTGAGGACCCCTCACGCATTGCGCGCGCAATGCCGTCGACCACATATCCCAGCTCCTTGGCGGCCCGCAGCACACGCTCACGAGTGGGAGCGGAGATGGTCTGGGTCGGCGTGTTGTTGAGAACGAAGCCGACCGTTGCCTGGGACACGCCGCTTGCGGCGGCGACGTCCCGCATCGTCACGCGACGTTCGCTCATCGGACTCTCCCCTGGACGATCCTGCGAACCCCCGACGTCGCAGCTGCGACGTGCTCTGCGGGAGCGTGACGACGCTACTACTTGGACGATCAAGTGACGAGGTGCTGAACGCCATCCGGACAGGGGGCGAGCGATGGATGCCGACTACTTGCACGATCTAGTGATTCCGGTCACGATGGAGTGGTCCGAGGCGTACGACGGCTGGCGGGGTTGCGGTGATGGATCGGTTGCTGGTGATGCGAAGCCTCGTCGCCGTCGCCGACACGGAGAGCTTCGCGACCGCAGCGGCCCAGCTCCGCACCTCTCCGTCGTCCGTGTCTCGCCACGTGGCCGACCTCGAGAGGCAACTCGGTGCGCGACTCGTGAACAGGACGGCTCGGGCGGTCACGTTGACCGAGTACGGCGCCCGCTACAGTGCCTTCGCCCGACGGATCCTCGAGGAGATCGAGCAGGAGGACGGGCGTCTGACAGGGCTGAGCAAGAGCGTCGCCGGTCCGCTGTCGATCATCTGCCCGAAGTGGCTGGGGAGCCTCGCCCTGGGGGACGCGGTCGCCGCCTTCGCGGTCCGCCATCCTGACGTCGAGGTGCGGCTCGAGCTCGGCGGCCTCCAAGAACGCTCCTATGCCTTCCTCGAGAACGGCTTCGACGTGTCCTTCCAGACCCGCCCGCTCCGCGACTCCCAGATGCGGCTGCGGAAGATCGCCACCCTGCCCTTCGTCCTCTGCGCCTCGCCGGCATATCTCGACGCACGGGGCCGCCCCGTCGCCGTCGCCGACCTGGCCGCGCACGACTGCCTCACGCACGAGCACGAATCCTCCTGGCAGCTCGACGTCCACGGTCGGCGGAGGACACACAAGATCGCGCGGAGCTCGTTCTCGACCAACTCCTATCTCGCGCTGCAGCGGGCGGTCGTGCACGGACGCGGGATCGCGCTGCTTCCGGTGGCGTCGGCCTACCAGGACGTCATCGACGGTCGGCTGGAGACACTGTTCGACGGCGCGCAGGTCCACCGGCGGTCGCTCTCGGCGGTCTTCGGCCCCGGCGAGGCGGCTCCACCCAAGGTGGGCGCGCTTCTCGACTTCGTCGCCGAGTGGCTCCAGGAGCATCCGATGCCACTCCTGCCACCAGTCCTCGGCGAGGGTGCCGGCGGCCCGTGAGGATGACGACGATGCCCCCGTCGTACGACGGGGGCATCGCTGCTCAGTGCTTCACGTAGACCTGCGGCACGTACCAGGACTCGGTGGCGAGCGGGGCATCCGCGGTCGGGCGGTTGGAGACCAGCCTCCGCTGGAGATGCTCACCGTTGGGCCCGTGGTGGCGGTAGTGGTCGAGCAGGAGGTCGTGGCCGAGGTCGTTGTTGAGGTCGCGCCAGACGGTGTGGACGTGCTGGCCCGCGGCGACGGCGTTGTCGGCCTCGACGAGCAGGCCCGAGGTGGAGATCCGGTAGTAGTGCGCGGTGTTCGCCTCCAGGCCGCCGGCCCAGGCGAAGCGGAGCTTCGCAGGGTCCTCGGCGATGACCTGTTCGCGGTACTGCGCAGCGATCTCGTCCGGGCCGGTCTCGACGTAGTAGAGGAGCAGGTCGCGGACGGCCCGGAGCTGCTCACCGGTGAGATCGGCCCCGCTGATGCCCGTCGGGTCGGCCTTGACGAAGCGCAGCCGCTCCCGGTCCTCGTCGGTCGTGGTGTAGCCGACGATGCCGAGGTCGACGTTGTCAGGCCATTCCTCGGCGCCGACGTAGGGGACCTGCCGGGTCGCGAAGTCTGCCGGGGCGACATGGTGGATGACGGCCTGCGCCTGGGCGTCCGGCGAGAGGGAGTGGAGGAGGTCCAGGGCCCGTGCCTCGTTCTCCCCGAGGGGGTTGAGTACGCCGGCCGGAACGGGCTGGGCACCCATGGCGAGCGGCGTGACGGTCAGGTAGCGCTGCCCCACGATCGTGTAGTTGATCGACAGGTGGTGGCCGATCACCCGCCAGCCCCAGGTGTCCTCGAACCCGGGCCGGCCGTAGAAGCTGAACCAGTAGGCCTCGGGGTCGCGGAAGTCGCCGGCGAGGACCCCGAACCCGCGCTCGATGACCTCGAGCTCGCGGAGCATCGCCTCGGTCGCCATCACCGACAAGGCCTGGCTGTAGCCGCGCATGCTCAGCCCGGACTTGAGCAAGGCATGGGCGAGGACCTTCTGGTGGCGGTCGAGGGCGTGCATCGGGATGCCGGCCCGGTCAGGCTTCGGGATGAAGTCCCAGTCGACGCGTCGTGGGTCGGCCATGTCGGGGATGAAGGCCTGGGCCTTCAGGTCGGGGCGCAGCGAGTCGAGCAGTGCCCACGTCGAGAAGAGCATCCGCTTGATGGTCAGCGGAGCCTCATAGGTCATCGGCGGAAGCGTGGTCACGGGAGTCCTCTCAGACAAAGGGGTCGGGGGTGAGCGTGTACTTCGTCTGGAGGTACTCGTGGATGCCCTCATCGCCGCCCTCACGGCCCAGGCCGGACTGCTTCCAGCCTCCGAACGGCGCCGCGGCGTTCGACACCGCGCCCACGTTGACCCCCATCATTCCGGTGTGCAGCCGCTCGACCATCCGCTGGCTGCGGGCCAGCGACTCGGTGAAGACGTAGGACACCAGGCCGTACTCGGTGTCGTTGGCGAGCGCGACTGCCTCGTCCTCGTCGGCGAAGGGCACGATGGCCACCACCGGGCCGAAGATCTCCTCGCGCAGCAGGGCGCTCCCGGCGCCTACGTCAGCGAGGACGGTGGCACGGAAGAAGCTGCCCGGCCCATCGACCGCAGTGCCACCGGCACGCACGGTGGCGCCGCGGTCGAGGGCATCCTGGACGAGATGGCTGGTCTTGGCGACGGCCTTGTCGTCGATGAGCGGGCCGATCGTGACGCCGGGCTCGGTGCCGCGCCCCATGACGAGGTTCGTGACCCGGGCGGTCAGCCGGTCGGTGAACTCGCCGACGACGGAGGCGTGCACCAGGAACCGGTTGGCCGCCGTACACGCCTGGCCGATGTTGCGGAACTTGGCGGTCATGGCACCCTCGACGGCCTTGTCCAGATCGGCGTCCTCGAAGACGAGGAACGGCGCGTTTCCGCCGAGCTCCATGGAGGTGCGTAGGACGCCGTCGGCCGCCTGGGCGAGCAGGCGCCGCCCGACCGGAGTGGAGCCGGTGAACGAGAGTTTGCGCAGCCGCGGGTCGGCGATGATCGACTCCGACATGGGCCCGGGGGACGCCGTCGTCACGACGTTGACCACGCCCGCAGGCAGGCCGGCGTCCGTGAGCAACTGCGCGAAGTACGACGTGGTGAGAGGCGTCAACTCGGCCGGCTTGATCACCACGGTGCACCCCGCGGCGAGCGCCGGCGCGATCTTGCGGGTGGCCATGGCGAGCGGGAAGTTCCAGGGGGTGATGAGGTAGCACGGACCCACCGGATGGTGGGTGACGATCATCCGGCCGGTCCCCTCCGGATTGGCGCCGTACCGGCCCTGGACGTGGGCGGCGCTCTCGCTGAACCAGCGCAGGAACTCGCCGCCGTAGCTCACCTCCGCGCGCGCCTCGGCCAGCGGTTTGCCCATCTCGATCGTCATCAGGAGCGCGAACTGCTCCGCGCGTTGCTGCAGGAGGTCGAAGGCCCGGCGGAGGATCTCCGCTCGCTGGCGCGCCGGGGTCGCGGCCCAGCCCGGGAAGGCGTCGCAGGCGGCGTCAAGGGCGGCGAGTCCGTCCTGGACCGACGCGCTGGCCACGGTCTTGGCGGTCTCGCCGGTGGCGGGATCGAGCACGTCGAGGGTGGCGCCGTCGGAGGCGGGCTGCCAGGAGCCGCCGATCAGCAGGCCGTCGGGTACGCCGGCCAGCAGCTCGGATTCGGAGATCGTCATCGGTCATCCTTCGTGGGAACCACAGCAAGCAGGTCGCAGTGGACCAGGGAACCGCGACCGAGATCGGCCGCGATCGCCTGCCGAGCGGGACGCGATGACGGGTCGGGGAACATCGCCAGCCACTCCCGGTTGAGTGCTTCGCGGTCGTCGGGATCGGCGAGGTGGAAGGTCATCTTGAGGATGTCCTGGACCGACCCGCCGGCCGCCTCCATGACGGCGCGGACATGGCCGAAGACGTGGGCCATCTGAGCGTCGATCCCCGTGCCCATCTCGCCCGTGTCCGGGTCGCGGCCGGTGAGGGCCCCGGTGGCCAGGAAGGGCCCGACCCGGCTCGCTGCCGGGATCGGGTTGACGTGAGCGAATCCCGGGATCTGGATGCTGGTGCGCCTCGCCATCCCTCAGCCCTCGGCGATCACGGTGTTCTCGATCGCCCCGAGGCCGGCGATCTCGGCTCGGACGACGTCGCCAACCTTGAGGAAGTTGCCGGTCGGCGCGCCGATGCCCGACGGCGTACCGGTGGCGAGGATGTCGCCAGGCATGAGCGTGAAGACCTGGGTGAGGTAGGCGATCTGCTCGTAGATGTCGTAGATCATGTCGTTGGTCGGCCACTCCTGGCGCACCTCGCCGTTGACCGTGAGTCGCATCTGGAGGTCGAGAGGGTCCTCGATCTCGTCGTCGGTGGTCAGCCAGGGGCCGATGGGTCCGTGGGTGTCGAAGGACTTGCCCAGGGTGAAGGTGGGGGAGCGCTTCTGGAGCCAGTCACGCACGGACACGTCATTGGTGACCAGGTAGCCCGCGATGACCGAGCGCGCGTTCTCGACCGAGACGTTCTTGCACCGCTGGCCGATCACCACGCCGAGTTCGATCTCGTAGTCGAGCGCGTCGGAGATGTTCGGCTTCACGATGCCGTCGTAGGGGCCGACGATGCAGCTGACCTGCTTGTTGAACCACATCTGACTGGTCGGGATCGGGATGCCGGCCTGGCGGGCCTCCTCGGCATGCTCCTTGTAGTTCATGCCGATGCCCAGGTACTTCTGCGGGTTGTCGATCGGCGCCTCGAGAGCGACCTCGGCGAGCGGCAAGGTCTCCCCGGAAGCCGAGAGGATCTGCTGCTTGAGTGCGGGGAGTACCGGCAGGATGCCGCGCAGCGACGTACCGACCTCCGCGGAGATGTCGGTGATCTTGTCGCCGTCGACGCGCCCGAGCCGCGTCGGCCCGTCAGCGACGTGGAAACGTGCGATCTTCATCGTTGCCCTTCTTCCTGCGCGATCTTGTCGAGGCCGGCCTTCTCCTCGGCCGTCGGTGACCAGACGTGCTCGCCGTCCGGAGTCATCTGGAAGCTCACGAAGCGCCACCTCCCGTCCTCGCAGCGACGCAGGACCTGGATCACCTGCCCAGCGACGGTCCGCTCGGAGCCGTCCGGGCTTCCGAGCCGATTGACGAGACGGCCGGTCATGATCGCGACGTCGCCGATCACCCGGATGGTGAGCTCGCCACGCGTCGAACCCTTGTACGGCGCCCGGGTCGCCACGTGCTCGAGCAGCTGCGCCTTGGTGTGCGTCAGGCCGGGTGCGTGCGTGTGGACCAGCGAGTCGTCGTAGAGGTCGGCCAGGGTGTCGAGGTCGACGTCGAGCAGGGCCTGTTGGCGGCGCTCCTCCACCTCGAGGATCGCGGCGCGGGTGGCCTCGTCGGCGTACGTCACAGGCTCGACGTGGAGTCTCTCCGTGCCGGCCATCAGAAGGTGGCCTTCGTCTGCGCGTACTCGGTGCGGAAGCCGGTCGCCTCGCCGGCCTCACGGCCGGGCCGCGGCGAGCCGACCAGCGCGTGGTACTTGCTGAAGATCTCATCGGCCTCCGCGAGCGGAAGCACGTCCTCGATGTCGTCGAACGGCTTGCCGCCGGTGCGCTCGGCGACCATCCGGCGGATGACCTCGTACCCCTCACCGCGCATGTTCATCAGGATCCGGTTGACGCCCTCGCGACGGGCGGCGTCGTAGGCGACGAACGCGGTGTGCGGGTCGTCGGGATGCTCGACCAGCTGGTCCACGACGACGCGCGCGTCGAGCATCGCCTGGGTGATGCCGTTCCCGCCGCGTGGATACATCGCGTGGGCGGCGTCGCCGAGCAGCACGACGCGGCCGTCGACCCAGTTGTCGAGCGGCTCGTGCCGGATGAGGGGGAAGAGATAGACCTCGCGGGCGTCGCGCATCATCTGCTGGACGTCGAAGTACGGGATCTTGACGGTGTCGAAGAGCGGGATGACCTCGCTGATGTCGCCGATCTGGTTCCAGTCCTCGATGGTCTCCTCGCCGTTGGTCTCGGCCACCCAGTTGACCAGCGTCTTGCCGGTGCCCTCGAAGTTCTCGGCGATCGGGTAGACGATCAGCGAGGAGATGTTCGGGTCACCGACGTGCAGGATGGTGTGGCCGCCGCGGGGCGGCTCGTCCATCAGCGTGGTGCCGCGCCACATCGTGATGCCGGAGAAGTGCGGCTTGGCCATGTGCGGGAACATCTGCGCCCGGATGGCCGACTTGATCCCGTCCGCGGCGATGACCGCGCCGTGGCGGGCCTCCTCGGTCCGCCCATCGGCGTGCCGGAGTCGGAGCGTGACGCCGTCGTCGTCCTGCGAGTAGTCCGTCACGCCGACACCGAGGTGGAACGCATCGGCACCGAGGCGCTCCAGCGCGACCCTGTAGAAGAGCATCTGGAGGATGCCGCGGTGGACGAAGCGCTGCTCGTGCACGTAGCCCATGTGGACGCCGCACTTCTCGGCGTAGATCTCCTGGCCGAAGTGGTTGAAGAAGATCGAGTCCTCGGCGTCGACGGAGATCGCCCGGAACTCCTCGAGCAGGCCGAGGTCGTCGATCTCGGCCGTGCCGACGGTCTTGATGTCGACGCCGACGCCGAGCGGCTTGAGCTCGGGGACGATCTCGTAGACGGTCGGCCGGATGCCCTGCTGGTGCAGTCGGAGTGCGGTGAGCAGGCCTGCGGGGCCGGCGCCGATGATCGCGATGTCGAGATCTGTCATGAGGAGTCCTTCGTGTCAGGGGAGGGGCCGTTCCCCGGCAAGCTCGCCGAGGAGTCGGAGGGTCTCGGCCGAGGCCCGGGCAGCGCTGCGCGCGTGGTAAGGCGAAGACCTCCGGGGGCGGAGGACTGCTGTGCAGGGACCCTATGGGAAATCGTGTACGATCTCAACCATGATTTGACAGGCTCCAACTTGGGACTTGCGCCACAACAAATTACGTATATCGTTTCGTACACGATCTGCGAGTGACCGCTGTCACACACCGATGTGGGTCTTCACATAGGTGCCTCGCCCTCGCGATGAGCCCGGACCAGTCCGGACGCAGCCTGGGCGACACACAGAGCACGACGTACAGAGCAACGATGTACCAGGCAAGACGGGAGCACCCAGTTCGCATGTCCGAAACTTCGTCCACCTCCACCGAGGCCCGCCCGGCTGTGCAGCCGGCCGAGCCGACCGAACCGGTCGCTCCGGGCGCCGTCCGGAGCTCCAGCTACGGCTGGTTCGCCGCCCGGTTCGCCGTGATCGGCGTCTGGGCGCTGCTCGTCGTGGTCTTCTGCCTGCTGAGGCCCGACACCTTCATGACCACGGGTACGTTCAAGACGATCCTGGGGGGTTCCAGCCAGACGACGCTGGTGTTCCTCACCGCGGCCCTGCTGTGCACGATCCTCGTCGGCGAGTTCGTCGACATGTCGATCGCCTCCAACTTCGGCCTCTCCGCCACCCTCGTCACCGTTCTCAACGTCAATCACGGCTGGAACGTGTGGCTGGCGGCGCTCATCGGACTGGTGGCCGCCACCGCCGTCGGAGCGATCAACGGATGGCTCGTCGTGAGGGTCAACGTGAACACGATCGTGGTGACGCTGGGCATGGGCACGCTGCTGCTCGGCATCGCGCTCTGGCTCGCCAATCTCATGCCGGTCAGCGGCTTGCCGGCCTCGTTCGAGAAGATCGCGACACAGCCGATCCTCGGCCTGCCGATCGGGTTCTTCTATGGCCTGCTGCTGATGATCGGGTTCGCCTACCTGCTCCATGTCACCCCGTTGGGTCGCAACATGCGCTTCGTCGGGGAGAACCGGGAAGTCAGCCGGCTTGCCGGTGTCCAGGTCACCAGGATCCGAATGGGTGCCTTCACCATCGGCGGGTTCATCGCCGGCCTCGGCGGCGTCCTGGCCGTCGCCCAGACCGGAGGGTTCGACCCCAACTCCTCGCAGGCCTACCTGCTGCCGATCTTCGCTGCCACCTTCCTCGGCACCGCGGTCCTGCAGCCGGGTCGCTTCAACCCTCTGGGCACGTTGATCGCTGTCTTCTTCCTCGCGACCGGCGTGCTCGGGCTTCAACTGCTGGGCGCCACGAGCTGGGTCTCCAACGTCTTCTACGGCGGGGTCTTGGTGGTCGCGGTGACCATCTCGACCGTGCTCCACCAGCGCTCTCGGTGACGTGGCACGCCATCCGACGCCACGGCACCACATCGGCCATTCCGACACCACAGAAGGACTCCCGCTATGACCACCTCCCGTCTTCGCCGCATCGGGCGCGCGCGCCACTGGGCCGCCATCGGAACTGCCACCGTCTTCGCGGCCTCGCTGGCCGCCTGCGGAAGCAACGCCGGGGCCAAGGGTGACGACGCGCCGGGCACCTCGGATTCCAGTACCGACACCTCGGCGCTGGCCAGCGAGGTGGCCGCGCTGGACAAGCCGCTGGACTCCTACTCGATGCCGAGCGAGCCGATCAAGAACGTCTCCTCCCTGGCGGGCAAGACCATCTACTACATCCCGATCACGTTGCAGGCCCCGCAGTTCGCTGCGACCCAGAAGGAGCTCACCGCCGCCGCTGAGGCCGCCGGTCTCAAGGTCCAGGTCTGCGACGGCAAGGGCACGCCGACCGACATCAACGCCTGTGTTGCCCAGGCGACCTCCGCCAAGGCCGCCGCGATCGTCACCGACGCCATCCCTTACGGCCTGGCCGCTAGCTCGTTGGGCGCCGCCCAGAAGGCCAACATCCCGGTCGTGATCAACAGCCAGATCATCGACAACAGTCACCCGGCCTCCAAGACGCTCGCCTACGTGGGGGAGAACGCGGGCTCCGACCAGCAGGTAGCGCTGGCCAAGTGGACCATCCTGGACTCCGAGGGCAAGGCCGACCTCCTGATCAACCAGAACACCGACGGGCCGTCGCAGCCGGCCTTCGTAGCCGCCGGCAAGAAGGTCTTCGCCAGTGACTGCCCCGGCTGCAAGGTCACCATCAACGGCGTCTCATCGGCCAACTTCTCGCTGGTGCCGTCCTCGACCAGCGCAGCCCTGCTCAAGGACCCGAACATCACCTATGTCCAGAGCCAGTTCGAGCAGTTCCTCCAGCCCACGCAGGCCGGCATCCAGTCCGCCTCCAAGACCGGGCTCAAGGTGATCACGGGCGCGGCGGAGCTGAGCAGCCTCAAGGCACTGCAGAGCGGCCAGATCCAGGCAGCCGCGGGTCAGGACGGTAGCTACCAGGCGTGGGCGGACGTCGACGCGGTGCTGCGGATGATGCTCGGTTCGACCGCTCCTGACTACAAGATCCCGGTGCGCCTGTTCACCAAGGACTCCGTTGCCGGGCTGACGTTGACCGAGGCTGCACTCGCCTCGGGTGAGTGGTTCGGCCCGACGAGCTTCACCGACGACTTCAAGAAGCTGTGGGGCGTCGCGTGAGCGAGTCCATTCGCCCCGAGGTGCGGGAGAAGGCTCCCGAGCCCGCTGCCCCTCGCCTAGCGGTCGACTCGGTCTCGATGACGTTCGGAACGGCACGAGTTCTTCGCGGCGTCACGCTGGACGTCGCTCCCGGTGAGATCCATGCGCTCATCGGACAGAACGGATGTGGCAAGTCCACGCTCGCCAAGATCCTCACGGGGGTGTACACGCCCGACACGGGGAGCGGGGTCGCCGTCGACGGAGAGGCGGTCCAGTTGCCTCTCCGACCCGCCGAGGCTCGCGCCCGCGGCGTCGCGGTCGTGCATCAGAGCCTCGGCCTGGTCAAGGACGCCACGGTGCTGGAGAACACCCGGCTCGGGCGTCTGGCCGGGTCGCGCTTCCTGCGACGGATCGACTGGAAGCGCGAGCGGGCCGCCACGGAGGCGGTCTTCGAGCGGATGGGACGTCAGATCCCGCTTGACGCCCGGGTGGCCGATCTGCGGGAGGACGAGCGCGCCGTCGTGGCGATCGCGAGAGCGTTGCAGGACCTGCCGGCCGACGGCGGGCTGATCATCCTGGATGAGTCGACCCGGGCGCTCGGTCGGGAGGCGTTGGAGCGCTTCTTCGGCCTGCTTGACGGCATCGTCGCCAAGGGCACGTCGGTCCTCCTCATCACCCACCGGCTCGAAGAGGTCATCGACGCCGCCGACCGGGTCACCGTGATGCGTGACGGCCAGGTCGTCGTAGCCGGACGCCCGGTGGAGGGGATGAACAAGACCGCGCTCGCCTCGCTCATGCTCGGCCGCCAGGCCGACGACCTCGAGCACCGCACCGCTGCCGAGACGATCGATGCGCCGCCTGTCGTGGTCGAGGGTCTCACCGGCCTGCGCGTGCGCGACATCGGGTTCAGTGTGCGGCCGGGCGAGGTGCTGGGCCTCACCGGGCTGGGCGGCTCCGGGTACGACGACGTGCCGTACCTGCTCTCCGGCGTCACCCCGGCCGAGGCGGGCACCGTCACGCTCCCGAGCGGTACGACGAAGGTGCGCCGGCTGACCCCGGCCAAGGCCATCGCGGCCGGGATGGCGCTCGTACCCGAGGGCCGCGAGGCCGCCGGCCTGGCGATGGAGATGACCATCACCGAGAACCTCGCCTTCCCGCAGACATGCATCACCAGCGGACTGGTCGCGCCGGTGAAGGCGTCCTCCGAGCGCTCGCTCGCGGAGGATTGGATCGGCCGCCTCGACGTCCGGCCGCCCGTCCCGCAGACGCTGCTCAAGAACATGAGCGGCGGCAACCAGCAGAAGGTGCTGTTGGCCAAGTGGCTTGCGACCGATCCGACCCTGCTGGTGCTGCACGAGCCGACCCAGGCGGTCGACGTCGGCGCCCGGCACATCATCGTGACGGCCGTCAGGGAGGCCGCGCGCGAGGGCCGAGCGGTCATCGTCGCAGGCTCGGACGAGAACGAGCTCGCGCTGCTCTGCGACCGGGTGCTGGTCTTCAGCGGCGGAGCAGTACGCGAGGAGCTGACCGGCGACATCACCCCTGAACGCATCGTCGGCTCGATCTACACCAACGGCTCACGCAACCGGTTGCGCCAGCGCGCCGTGTGACCCACCCGAAGCGAAGGAAGAAGCATGACTGTCGTTGACATCAACATCCACCACCTGCCCGAGGACCTGTTCACGAACGAGAAGATCCTCAACGGCTTCCTGAACACCGCCCCTCGCGGGTTCGGCGAGATCGCCCGCGTCGGCACTGCCGACGACGGCAAGAAGCAACTCATCTTGGAGAAGCCCGCGGGCTACCAGAACCTCAACTACGTCGACGGCGACTACTCCGCGGAGGCGAAGCTGGCCGCGATGGACGACGCCGGCGTCGACTACGGCATCATGCGCGTCCCGGTCTGGCAGGAGTGGCTCGACCTGGAGACGTGCAAGGCGGTCAACGACAACGCTGCCGACATCGTGAAGCGCTCCAACGGCCGGCTCTTCTCCACCGCCTGCGTGCCGCCGTGGGGCGGCAAGGAGAACATCGCCGAGGTCAAGCGCTGCGTCGAGGAGCTCGGCGCGGTCGGCGTGCAGCTGGCGTGCCACTACGGGCAGCTCTACCTCGACGACGAGGCGTTCAAGCCGTACCTCAAGGTGCTCAACGAGCTCGACGTGCCGGTGATCGTGCACCACACCCCGCTCCCGGTCGAGTGGCGCTCGGTCATCGACTACACCAACCTGCGCCGCGAGTACGGCCGGATCGTCGACCAGGCCACCGCGGTCGGCCGCGAGCTGTTCAGCGGCATGTTCGACGAGTTCCCGAACCTGCGCTTCATCCACACCATGTTCGGCGGCAACTGGTTCGCGAACACCGAGCTGCTCACCCCGCACGCCTCGAACAAGAAGGAGTCGCTGACCCGGCTCGACCCGACCGGCGGCGAGAAGATCAAGAGCTACCTCGAGAACAACATCTTCTTCGACATGACGCACCCGCACTCGTGGGGCAAGCACCAGGTCGAGGCAGCGCTCAAGATCAACGGCGCCGACCACTTCATGTTCGGCTCCTCCTTCCCGGTCTTCCGCAGCTGGATGAGCCAGGGCGTCGAGTTCATCAACAACGACCTCGACATCACCGACGAGGAGCGCGAGCTGGTCTTCGCCGGCAACGCCAAGCGCCTCTTCAACCTGCCCATCTGAGAGCGACGGCACCATGGCCACCAGCGCTGACCGCCAGCCCGACGAGCGCGAGCAGGACATCGACGGGTTCTTCACCACCGCGCGCGTCGCCGGACGGGACGAGGCCGTCGAGCTGACCGAAGACAGCTACCGCAGCTTCCTCCTTCCGCTCGAGGACCCCAAGCTGGCCGGCGTACGCGGGATGACCTATGAGGAGTTCGCCCAGGACCGCTACCAGGCGCCCTTCCTGCGCGAGCTGCTGAGTTACTGGGACGAGCTCTACCGCGAGCCGTACGTCGGCATCACCACCGACGGCGTCCGGATCGACGGCCTCTACCGGCTGCCGGACGAGCCGACGAGCGCTTCGGTTGCCGGCGAGGCCGCCGTACGCGCCGCGCGAGGCGTGCTGGACACGCTCACCTCCGGCGAGCGGGACGCGGTATGCCACGCGATCGACGACCCGCACTGGCGGGCGTGGTCCAACCCGGAGTTCGTGGTGTATCGGGTCGGGCTGCGCCTCGAGGTGGCCTCCGAGGCCACCGTTGCGGCAGTGCACGGGCTCATGGCGGCCTCGCTCAGCCCTGAGGGCTACGCCCGGGTCACCGAGGCGATGGCGCTCAACGGCTACCTCGGCGAGCTGGTGGACCTGCCCACGGTGATGAACGACCGGTCGTACTGGTTCGCGCTCTACGGCGACCCGGACCCGGTCGAGCCCTGGGGGTGGCAGCTGTTCGGCCACCACGTCGCGGTCAACTTCGTCTCCGTGGGAGGCCGGCACGTCATCGCGCCGGTCTTCCTCGGAGCGGAGCCGGCGCTCACCGACGACGCCGACGTGGCACGGACGCCGCTCTTCGAGGCACGCGAGCGCCTCGCGCTGGAGCTGGCCGGATCGCTGTCAGCCGAGCAGCGGTCGAAGGCGGTCGTCTATGCCTCCGTGCTGGACCCTTCGATGCCGGAGGGGCGCGTCCACCCGGCCGACGAGCGCCATGTCGCCGGCGCGTTCCGCGACAACCGGGTGATCCCCTACGAGGGGATGCGGGTCAGCGAGCTGGACGAGCGCCAGCGCGGTCTCCTGCGGCGGATCGTCGCGGATGCTCTCCTCCTGCTGGCCGAACCGCAGCATGCCCTCGCTCTGGCCGAGTACGACGAGCACATCGACGACACCTGGCTGTCGTGGTACGGCGCAACCGACGGCTCCCAGCCGTTCTACTTCCGTGTCCACAGCCCGGTCCTCATCACCGAGTTCGACGACCACGCCGGCGTATGGCTGAGCAACACGCTGCCCGCGCGCTTCCACGTCCACACGACGCTGCGTCACCCCCATGGCAACGACTACGGCAAGGCGCTCATCGCCCAGTGGCGCGACGGTCGCCGGTGCAAGGCGGGGGAGTGATCAGGAGTGGGACTGGCTGTGGAGCTCGGCGTCGTACGCGGTGACCGCCTCGACGGTGTTGAGCTCGTGCTGCTTCGCGGCGGCCTCGATGGCCTCGGCGGAGGCACCGGCCTCGATGAGCTCGAGGATCCCGTCGTGCTCGGCGAGGGCGGCCTGGGCGCGGCCGGGGGCGTACCAGAAGGCCGACTTGCGGATCAGCTCCAGCCGAGCCCATTCGTTCTTGACCATGTCGAGCAGACGCCGGTCCTCGGCACGAGAGGCGAGCAACTCGTGGAACTCGCGGTTGAGGCGTCCGAAGCTGGCCGGGTCGAAGTTGGCCAGCGCCTCACTCATCTGGCGGTTGAGGGTGTGGGCCCGCTCGAGGTCCTCCGGTGTGAGGCGGGGAGCCGAGAGGGCGGTGGCGTAGCCGCCGAGTCGTGCCACCAGGCACAGGCCGCGCTGCCACGCGTCGGTGTCGAAGGTCTTCACCAGGGCGCCGACGTTGGGGACGATCTCCACCCAACCCTCGGCTTCGAGGCGACGCAGGGACTCACGCCACGGCACCGAGCTGATGCCGTGCTCGCGTACGAGCTGGTCGATGACCAACCGATGGCCCGGACCGTAGGTGCCGTTCATGATCCGCTCTTTCAGGATCTCGAACGCCTGCTCGGCCTTGCTGGCCATCACGACCACCCTTCCCCACGATGACCGGCGCCTGACCGGCTGCGGCTGCATCCTACGGCAATGCCAACTGCAAGTTGGCACCTAATGACGCATGCGATTTCGTATACGACCTTTGAGGAGAACGGACATGACCGTAGTGGCGCTCACTGCTGAGCTGCGCGCGAAGCTTCTCGACGCGCCGGTGGCCGGTCTGTCGGCCCAGTTGCGCAAGCGCGGCCTGGACAACGTCACGATCGATGGCGTTCGGCCGCTCCTGCCGGAGAGGAAGGTCGTCGGCACCGCCAAGACGCTGCGGTTCCTCCCGGGTCGGGAGGACCTCTTCCGCAGCCACGGCGGCGGTTACAACGCGCAGAAGCAAGCCTTCGACTCGGTCGCCGAGGGCGAGGTGCTCGTCATCGAGGCCCGCGGCGAGACCGGATCCGGCACGCTCGGCGACATCCTCGCTCTGCGGGCGCACGCCCGTGGTGCTGCGGCGATCGTCACCGATGGTGGGGTGCGCGACGTCGAGGCGGTGACGGCGATCGGCATTCCCGTCTACGCGGTCGGCGCGCACCCCGCGGTGCTCGGTCGCAAGCACGTCCCGTGGGACACCGACCTGGCGATCGCCTGCGGTGGCACCACCGTCGTGCCCGGAGACATCATCGTCGGAGACACCGACGGCGTGATCGTGATCCCGCCAACGCTGGCCGAGGAGGTCGTGGACGCCACGCTCGCCCAGGAGGACGAGGACGCGTGGGTCGCGGACCAGGTGCGCGCGGGGCACCCGGTGGATGGGCTCTTCCCGATGAACGCCGCCTGGCGGGAGCGGTACGACGCCGAGCGGGCGCAGCGGTGAGCTCGGCCAGTGCTGCAAGCGCCGGCGGCACCGACGTCAGCAAGTCGCGGCGTGCCTATGACTGGATTCGCGATCGGATCACGACGGGCGCGTTCACGCCTGGCTACCGGCTGGTGTTGAGCTCCCTCGCCGCTGATCTCGCGATGAGCGTCGTCCCGGTGCGTGAGGCGATCCGGGAGCTCACGGCGGAGGGCCTGGTCACCTTCGAGCGCCACGTCGGCGCCCGGGTGGCGATGGTCGACGACTCGTCGTACCGCCATGCCATGCAGGTGATCAGCGTCGTGGAGAGCGCGGCGACGGCGCTCTCGGCCGCCCACCTGACGCCGGCGGACGTGGCCCGGGCGCGCGACCTGAACGAGGTCATGCGCAGCGGCCTCGCGCACCTGGACTCCCGCCTGTTCAGCGGGCTCAACCAGGAGTTCCACCACACCCTGTACGCCAAGTGCCCCAATCCGCGGCTCCTCGAGGTGGTGGAGGCGGAGTGGGCCCGGCTCGGTCACTTCCGTGACTCCATCTTCAGCTTCGTGCCCGAGCGCGCGCCCGCGTCCGTGTGCGAGCACGACACCCTCATCGACCTCATCGAGCAGGGCGCGCCGCCGGAGGAGATCGAACAAGCCGTGCGGTCACACCGGCACGGATCCCTGGAGGCCTTCTTGACCAACCGTCACCCCGAGGCGGTCCCCGCCACTGAAGGAGCATGATGCTTCCCCCCGACACCATTGCCGACCTCGCCGCGGAGCTCGCCGGGGCGCATCGAGATCGGGCGGTGATCCCACGGCTCACCGCCCGCTATCCCGATGCCACCGTCGAGGACTCCTATGCCGTCCAAGGCGTGTGGCGAGACCAGCGACTGGCAGCCGGTTACCGCCTCGTAGGCCGCAAGATCGGCCTGACCTCCAAGGCGATGCAGTCGGCAACCGGGATCACCGAGCCCGACTACGGCGTGATGTTCGACGACACCGTCTGGGAGAACGGAGCTGTCCTCCCGTTCGACGACTTCTCCAACGTGCGCATCGAGGTCGAACTGGCCTTCCTGCTCAATGCCCCGCTCGAAGGGCCGGCGTGCACGATCTTCGACGTGCTCCGCGCCACCGAGTACGTCGTCCCGGCGCTGGAGGTGCTCAACTCGCACTTCGAGCTCGAGGGCCGCACAATCGTCGACACGATCGCGGACAACGCGGCGTACGGCGGACTGGTCGTCGGCGGCAACCCGACCCCGCCGGACGTCATCGACCTGCGCTGGATCTCTGCGCTGCTCTACCGCAACGAGAACATCGAG
Source organism: Nocardioides eburneus (assembly GCF_040838215.1). Taxonomy (NCBI): domain Bacteria; kingdom Bacillati; phylum Actinomycetota; class Actinomycetes; order Propionibacteriales; family Nocardioidaceae; genus Nocardioides; species Nocardioides eburneus. Next base: position 94,930 of record NZ_JBFPJR010000008.1, read on the forward strand.
GAGACCGGTGTGGCCGCCGGTGTCCTGAACCACCCGGCCACCGGCGTGGCCTGGCTGGCCAACAAGCTTCACCAGCACGGAACCCGGCTCGAGGCCGGCGAGCTCATCCTGGCCGGCTCGTTCACCAGGCCGACCTGGATCTCGCGCGGCGACAGCGTGCTGTGCGACTACGGACCGATGGGGACGATCTCATGCCGCTTCGAATGAACCCGACACTGCGCGACGCTCTCGCCGCCTCCGACCGGCCGCTGGTCGGGATGTGGGTCTGCAGTGGGAGCCCGCTGATCGCTGAGGTCTGCGCCGGCAGCGGCCTCGACTGGCTGCTCATCGACATGGAGCATGCTCCGAACGGCCTGGAATCCGTCCTCGCCCACCTCCAGGCGGTGGCGCCGTACCCTGCCATTCCGCTCGTCCGCGTCCCCGGCTACCTCCCGGTGATGGTCAAGCAGGTGCTGGATCTCGGCGCGCAGAACATCCTGATGCCCATGGTCGATACCGCTGAGCAGGCCGAGGCAGCGGTCCGAGCAGTGCGCTATCCGCCTCGCGGCATCCGTGGCGTCGGGTCGGCCCTGGCACGCTCCGCCCGCTGGAACCGTGTTGACGACTACCTCACCGACGCCGAGCGGTACGTCTCGTTGTTCGTCCAGATCGAGTCGGCGACCGGGGTCGAGAACGCGGCCGCGATCGCGGCCGTCGACGGCGTGGACGGTGTCTTCGCCGGACCCTCGGACCTCGCTGCCTCCATGGGGCTCATCGGCCAGCAGAGCCACCCCGACGTCGTCGCCGCCGTACGCCGGGTCTTCGCCGGCGTGACCGCGGCCGGCAAGCCGGTCGGCGTCAACGCCTTCGATCCGGTCGTCGCGGAGTCCTACCTCGAGGCCGGGGCGTCCTTCATCCTCGTCGGAGCCGACGTGGCGATGCTCGCACGCGGGTCCGAGGAACTCGCCGCCCGATTCATCCACACAGAAGGACACGTCCGTGACAGCTACTGACCCAGGACGCGGCGGTCGCCGTGGCCATCGACCGCCGCCCCGCCGGGTCGAGGTGGTCGACAAGGAGCGGCTCACGCCCCGGCTGGTCTCGATCCTCTTCGGCGGCGAGGCCCTCCGCGGCTTCCCGCAGCCGGTGCCGACGGCGCACATCAAGCTCTTCCTGCCCGACGCCGATGGACGGCTGCACGCTCCGGTCGCCGGTCCGGACGGACTCGAGTGGCCCGACGGCCGGCCGACCATGCGGACCTATACGCCGCGGCGATATGACGCCGATGCGAACACCCTCGAGGTGTGGTTCGTGCTGCACGGTGAGGGACCTGCCTCGGCCTGGGCTGAGCGGGCCGCGCCCGGTGACCTGGTCGCGATCGGCGGGCCAGGCGGTCGCTTCACGCTCGACCCGGACGCCTCCCCGTGGTGGATCGCCGGGGATGAGAGCGCCCTCCCGGCGATCGCGACGCTCATCGAGGCGCTCCCGGAGACGGCGACCGCACGATTCCACCTCGAGGTCGACTCGCCGGTCGACTCGCCGGCCGACCTCGTGACCCTGCCCGAGCACCCCGGCATCGAGCTCCTCTGGCACTGTCGCGCAGATGCTCCGGCGGGCACCCAGCCGGGCGACCTGCTCGTCCGGGCGCTGCAGGACGACGACGTGAGCCCGGCGGCGTACCTCTGGGCGGGGTGTGAGGCGTCAGCCGTACGGCGGATCCGCAGCCACGCTCTCGATGTCCGATCGTTGCCACGGGACCACGTGACCACTCGCGGCTACTGGCGAGTCGGCGAGGCCAACCACCCCGACCACGACTTCGGCGAGGACTGACCGGACGAGCGCGGCGGTTCCGTTGTGTCGGCTTGGCCGGTCCACAGTCGCGACACAGCGCGGGTTCCTACGGTGGGGCCGCACCAAGAGCACAAGGTGCGTCAAGAGGACCCAGAGGAGTAGCCCGTGACCGACCCGCAGGTCGACCCGCTCGAGCATCAGTACTCACACGCCACGGGACATCGTCGTCACGAGCCGGGGTCGCCAGCCTTCGTAGGGCGTCGCAGGTTGATGACTCAGGCATTCGCTGCGGCGGGAGCCGCAGCGTTCTCGACGATGCTCGCCGCATGTGCGTCTGACTCATCGTCGAGCTCGACGGCGTCCTCGTCGGGCGCGGCCGCAGCCGGTCCTGGTCGCCCTGAGGGTGGCCCAGGGAGCGAGGGAGGTCCCGGCGGCGGTGGACCCGGCGGTGGTGGCGGCGCCGACGGCGGCCCCGGGATCACTGACAAGTTCGTGGGTGTCACCACCGACGGCACGGTGATCAAAGACCTGTTCAGCATCCACAAGACCGGAGTGAGCACCGACAGCGTCGTCGCTGCCGCCAAGGCGTGGCTGGCCTCCTTGACGGCGGCGCAACGCAAGGCCGTGACGTTCCCGGTCAAGGCTGCGGACTACACCAAGGACGAGTGGCGCTTGTGGACCAATGTCGATGGTGACCGCAGTGAGGGCATGAGCCTGCAGGACATGACGAAGGCACAGCGCACCAAGGCGCTGGCGATCCTCAAGGCCGGCATGAGCGCCCGCGGACTCGAGAACGCCGACAAGGTCCGGCACCTCAATCTCTACGGCGGCCAGCTCACCAAGACGACCGATAGGTTCAACGACGAGCTGTATTGGATGACGATCATGGGAACGCCGTCGACCACGGATCCGTGGGGCTGGCAGTTCGAGGGGCACCACCTGGTGATCAACTACTTCGTCTTGGGCGACCAGGTGGTCATGACTCCGACCTTCATGGGCTCCGAACCCACCGTCGCCAACGACAACATCGACAGCGCGTATGAGGGCACCAAGGTCTTCCAGGACGAGCTCGCCGCGGGCTACGCCCTGATTCGCTCGTTGAGTGCCGACCAGCAGTCGGTCGCCATCGTGCAGGGAACCCCGAGCGACCTGACGGCCGGCGCGTACTCGGACAACGTGGTCATCGCCTATGAAGGCATCAAGGCCACCGACCTCGATGCGACGCAGCTTGCCAAGCTCTGGCAGTTGGTCGAGTTGTACGTCGGGAACGTCGACGACGGCCACGCCAGGGTCACGATGGCCCAGATCAAGAAGCACAAGGATGAGACCCACTTCTCCTGGCACGGCACGACCAAGGAGAACGCGCCGATCTATTTCCGCGTCCACAGTCCTGTGGTCCTGATCGAGCTTGATTGCCAGGACCTCGGGCCGGTTGGGGAGGCGGCCGGCTGGAAGGCCGGGATGAGTCAGCGGCATATCCACACCATCATCCGCACCCCTAACGGCAACGACTACGGGAAGGACCTTCTCGCGCTACACCTCGCGATGGACCACTGACCCGAGCGCCGGTCGTCTGAGCTCGCGACGGCACGAGGCAACCTGGAGGCATCACCGCGTCGCACCAGGTTCATGGGCGCGACGGCGTCCTCGTGGGTTCCTACCCGATGTGCTCCGTCGCGTCGCGGAAGGTGAGTTCGACGAGTCAGCGAGCGCCTCGCCCGGTCAGTTCCTTGATCCTCATTTCGTGAGTCGTCCAATCCCGTCGCCGACAACTACTCAGGGGATGGCGGCCAAGCCGAAATCGTAGTGAAGCGCCGCCTACCCGCAGGCTCGGTGGTCAAACCGACGGGCAGACGCCTGGTTCGGTCGATGCGAGACTCCCCGGCGTGACCGAGACGATCAGCCACGGATGGATCGCGATGGGCGCCATATTGGTGTTCCTCGGGAGTGCGGTCCAAGCCGTTCATCTCCGCCGAACGATGCAGACCAGTGCCGCTTGGTCGTTGCTTGCGATCGGAGCAGCACTGATTGCCGTCGGCGCTGGTCACCTCGCAGGCTGGTGGGGCTAAAAGGCACGGGGCACCGGGTGAACAAACCACCGCGAACGTTCTGGGTCGTTGCGAACTGCTACCGGAATTGCTACCGGCCGAGAATGACGAACGCCCCCGAGGCTGAGCCTCGGGGGCGTTCGTGCAGGTCAGCGACCTGCGGTGCTTGTGGGCAGGGGCGGGGTCGAACCGCCGACCTTCCACTTTTCAGGCGGACGCTCGTACCAACTGAGCTACCTGCCCAAGCGAGGCCTCACCCTACCCGAAGGATCCGAGCGTCCACGAATCGGCCGGCTCTTCGGGATCCGGCCGTTAGCGTGGACGGTGATGGGCGAGATGGGTGCGCTCCCCACGGTGATCGCCGTGGGTGCGATGAAGTGCGGCACGAGCGCGATCCATGCCTACCTCGACGCCCACCCTCAGATCGCCATGACGCCGCTCAAGGAGGTCAACTACTTCTTCGGGCCGGATGAGGCGCCGGGCTCCGATCCGGACCGGTGGTGGCGACAGGGTCAGTGGCATCGCGGGGCGAGCTGGTACGCGTCGCTCTTCGAGGCCTCGGCGCCGATCCGGGGCGAGTCGTCGCCGGGCTACACCTCGCCGTCGGCGCCGGAGGCGGCCGCGCGGATGGCCGCGCTGGTGCCCGGCGTACGCCTGGTCTATCTCGTCCGTGACCCGGTTGCGCGGGCCCTGGCGCAGTGGCGCCACCACGTCCGTGACGGCACGGAGGCGCGACCGCTCGCGGAGGCGCTGCTCGACGAGAGCAGCCAGTACGTCGCCCGGGGCAGGTACGCCGAGCGCATCGCCCCGTTCCTGCGGAGCTTCCCTCGCGAGCAGCTGCACGTCGTGGTCCAGGAGCGGCTCGACCGTCAGCGGCGGTGCGAGCTCGCGGCTCTCTACGCCCACGTCGGGGCCGATCCGGGCCACTGGGATGCGGGGCTCGCGGAGCGGCGCCACGTCGGCGGGCGCGCGGTCGCCGACGACGTACCGCTCTCCCTGCGCCGTGCCTTCTGGGACCGGACGCGTGACGACGTCGACGCGTTGCGGGAACTGCTGGCCGACGAGCTGCCGGAGTGGCGGGACCCGGCGACGCCGTGCTGAGCGGGCACCGGTGCTTTGGCCGGGCCCGTCGAGGAGCCCTATGCTGAGCGGCCGTGGCCCCCTTCGTCTAGCGGCCCAGGACCCCGCCCTTTCACGGCGGTAGCGCCGGTTCGAATCCGGTAGGGGGTACGGCGGAACCGTCGTCGAGGTGGCGAGTGGCTCCCGATTGGGAACCGCGAGGCATGATCGGTTATGGTTTCACCGCTCCCGCAAACGAGACGTTGGTTGCGGAGAGCGCCAAAGGCCCCGTAGCGCAGTTGGTTAGCGCGCCGCCCTGTCACGGCGGAGGCCGCGGGTTCAAGTCCCGTCGGGGTCGCTCGACACACAGCAGGAAGGCTCCAGGCATCAGCCTGGAGCCTTCCTGCTTCTCGTGGTGCCACGGCGGCGCGCCGTCAGTCCCCGGATAGGGAGTTCTCCCGATCCGCTCGGCTACCTCAGGCGGGAAGTCTGAGGTGCCGGGCCGCGCCCGCGGCTCAGTCGGGTAGGGGTGAGTCGGTGTACGACGCAGGACGGCGGGACGAGATCGCGTGCCGGACGGAGCCGGAGCTGTGGTTCGCGGAGGCGCCGGCCGCTGTGGAGCGTGCGAAGGAGCTGTGTCGCACGTGCCCGGTGCGGTCAGGATGCCTCGAGGGTGCGCTCGTCCGCCGCGAGCCGTGGGGAGTCTGGGGCGGCGAGATCGTCGTCGACGGCGTGGTCGTCGCCCACAAGCGCGGCCGCGGCCGTCCGCGGAAGCAGTCGGTCGTCGCCTGAGCGCCGGTGCGTCGTACGGGCACAATGACGGCGTGATGGAGATGGACCCCGCCCGCTTCGACGCGCTCGTCGACGAGGCGCTCGACGCGATCCCCGAGGAGCTCGCGGCACAGGTCCACAACCTCGTCGTCCTCGTCGAGGACTGGCCGCCGCCCGACGTCCCGCAGGACACGCTGGGGCTGTACGACGGCGTGGCAATCACCGAGCGCAACGACATGTGGGGCGGGGGACTGCCGGACCGCGTCTTCGTCTACCGCCGGCCGCTGCTGGCGATGTGCGAATCGGAGGAGGAGCTCGTCGACGAGGTGCGGATCACCGTGGTCCACGAGATCGCCCACCACTTCGGCATCTCCGACGAGCGGCTGCACGAGCTCGGCTGGGCCTGACACGAGGAAGATCAGAGCGCGGTGCCGACCGCCCAGCCGACCGCGCAGGCGCCGAGGCCGATCGCCAGCGAGCCGACGACGTTGAGGAACGCCGTACGCCAGCTGCCGGTCTCGACCAGCCGGAGGGTCTCGTAGCCGAACGTGGAGAACGTCGTGAGGGCACCGCAGAAGCCGGTCCCCGCGAGGGTGAGTCCCCAGGAAGGGAAGGCGCCGGTGGAGGCCGCGCCCGCCACGAACCCCAGGATCAACGACCCCGCGATGTTGACGGTGAAGGTTCCCCACGGGAGCACGGTGTCGTGCCGGGTCTGCACCCACTGGTCGGTGAGGTAGCGCACCGGGGCGCCCACGGCGCCGCCGAGCAGCACGAGCAACGCCGTCACGCGCGCTCCTTCCGGGCCCCGGTGGGGTCCGCCGCCTCCGCGGCCGCACCGGTCGGGCTCGGCCGGCCGGTCTCGAGGACCTCGACCTCCTCGAGCGTGACGAGCCGGCGCGTGACCAGCTCGGCGATGTCGGTGACGAACGCGCGCAGCCGCTCGGCGGTGTCGACGATGATGACCAGGCACGGAAGGTCGTCACCGAGCGACAGGATCCGCTGCGTGTGGATCCGCTGGGAGACGCCGTACCCCTCCTCGCCGTGGACCACGGTGGCGCCGGCGAGACCCGCGGCGTGGGCCCGGTGGACGATCTCGGTCGAGAGCGGCCGGTGGTGCCACTGGTCGTTCTCCCGGATGTGGATCGTGAGTCGAGCGGGCATCAGTCCTCCTGGGGAGCGGGGCCGTCGGGGTCGAGGTCGGGGTCGATCGGGGCGGGCTCGAACGCGATCTCGTGCCCGTGGCGTCGCTCGAGCCTCGTGATCACCAGCCGACCGGCGACGGCACCGGCCCAGACCGCGACCAGGCCAAGGACGACCGTGGCGATCAGGTAGCCGAGCGCGGTCAGCGACGCGCCCCCGGCGAACAGGCCGCGGCTGTCGAGCTCGTAGGTCGAGAAGGTCGTGTAGCCGCCGAGCACACCGACGCCGAAGAAGGGGCGGACATAGCGGGTGTGGGACCACGGGCCGAGCACGAACGCCATCAGCAGCCCCAGCAGCAGCGCCCCCGACAGGTTCGTGAGGAACGTCGCGAGCGGGAAGCCCGTCCCCGCAGGGGGTACGGCGGACGCGAGGCCCCAGCGGGCCAGCGCGCCGATCGCGCCGCCCGCGCCGATGGCGGGCAAGAGGTCGGCGTGGGCGCGGACGAGCGCGGCCAGGGTGGGGCGGCGCGTCGTCGTCTCCGGTGCCGAGGGCATGGATCACCTACCTAACGGGTCGTCGTCGGGTAGGGACTGTTGGCGGCCCTGCCGCTGCAGGGCCGCGGTTGTCGGCGAGCCCCACCGCCATCGCGGCCCAGTCTAGTTCCGCACCAGGAGACGGCCGACGAGGCGACGTCAGCGAGCCGCGCGCTGGCGGCTCTCGTAGGGCCACGGGGTGGCTGCGGCGCCCGCGGACTGGCGGATGTACTCACCCAGGAACCAGTGCTGGAAGACCACCTGCTCCTCCTCGCGAGCGAGGGTCAGGAGCCGCTCCTGGCGGCAGAACTCGTCGGTGACGTCGAGGAGGTCGAGGAAGCGCTGCAGGGTGTCGGCGGCGGCCCGCGGCATCCGGACGTGGAGGTCGGCGGTGGTGGCCCCGCGGTCGAGTGCCTGCTCAAGCTCGTGGCGGCCGATCCCGTCGCGCAGCTGGCGCTCCAGCGCGGTGAACAGGTCGGACAGGCTCTTCGCGAGCGGGTATTCCGCGGCGTGGGCGATCGCCAGCAGCCGCACCTCGCGGCGCAGTTCGCGGAAGTGGTTCTGGAAGCCGAGGTAGAGGTCCAGAGGGATGCCGAGGACCTGCACGTCGACCGGGTCGGTGACCTCGACCCGCTGCTCGGGCATGTGGGCCCAGCCGCTGATGATGCCCTCGGCGCCGTCGTGCTCGGAGACCTGGGCGGCCGGGGCGAACCAGACCACCTTGCCGTCCTGCTCGATCTCGGCGCCCCAGGCGTCGGAGACGCGGGCCACGATCCGCAGCCCACGGCCGAAGGTGAGGAGCAGGTCGTCCTCGGAGTCGAACGGGGCGGCGGAGGGGAGCACCGGCTCCCGGACTGAGGAGTCGCGCACCTCGACGCGGGGATGCTCACGAGTGCCACGCACACGAACCTGCACCGGGGCCTCGCCGTGCAGCAACGCGTTGGCGATCAGCTCGGAGACGCCGAGCTCGGCGCACTCGACGAGCTCGGCGCGGCCGATGTCACGGCATGCCTGCGCGATCCAGCCACGGACGTCCGACACACTGAAGCCCGGCCCCAGTGTGAGGGCCGGCCGGTTGAGCGGCACAGGGCCTCCTTCGGACGGTTCGGTGAGCGAGGACAGGATCAGGTTCAGGACCCCGGTCGGAACCGCGCGGCGGCGCGGTCGGGGCCGTGGGTGCTCCCACCCGCCGCGCGCGGGTGACAAACGGCATTGTGCGCTCCTTTACCCGAAAGTGAAGACCTTGCGCCGCGATCCGGGACACCTGTGAGAAGTCTGTGCCTGCGCGCGTGCGTATTCCGCGAGGCGGATGTGAGGATGCAGACGGGCCCCTGGGTTACCGAGTGTGGAGAGCACGCGCCAGAATGGTGACTGGAACGATCTAACCCCCGTGGGAAGGGTGAGCATGGCAGCCAACCAGCCGGAGATCTCGCAGGCGGCCCCTGCGCAGAGGTCGGGCAAGCACCGGGTCGTCATCATCGGCTCGGGATTCGGCGGCCTCTTCGCGGCGAAGGAGTTCAAGCACGCCGACGTCGAGGTGACGGTGATCGCGAAGACCACGCACCACCTCTTCCAGCCGCTGCTCTACCAGGTGGCGACCGGCATCCTGTCGCAGGGCGAGATCGCCCCGCCGACCCGGGAGATCCTCGCCAAGCAGAAGAACGCCACCGTGCTGCTCGGCGAGGTGACGGAGATCGATCTGGCGAACAAGCTCGTCACCTCCGAGCTCCTCAACCGCAGGACGGTCACGGCCTACGACTCGCTCATCGTGGCGGCCGGGGCGGGGCAGTCCTACTTCGGGAACGACCAGTTCGCCGAGTTCGCCCCCGGGATGAAGAGCATCGACGACGCGCTGGAGCTCCGCGGCCGCATCTTCGGCGCGTTCGAGCTCGCCGAGATCGGTGCCGCCCGGGGTGAGAACGTCGACCACCTGCTCACCTTCGTCGTCGTCGGTGCCGGTCCCACGGGTGTCGAGATGGCGGGGCAGATCGCCGAGCTCGCCCGTCGTACTCTTAAGAAGGACTTCCGCCACATCCAGAGCCAGAAGGCGCGCGTGGTCCTCGTCGACGCCGCACCGCAGGTGCTCCCGCCGTTCGGCGAGAAGCTCGGCGAGAAGTCGCAGGCCGCGCTCGAGAAGGCCGGTGTCGAGATCGTCCTCGGCGCGATGGTGACGGCCGTGGACGAACGCGGGCTCGAGATGAAGTTCAAGGACGGCACGGTCAAGCGGATCGAGTCGGTGACGAAGATCTGGGCCGCCGGCGTCCAGGCCTCCGAGCTCGGCAAGACGCTGTCGGAGCAGACCGGGGCCGAGCTCGACCGGGCGGGCCGCATCGCGGTCAACGGCGACCTCACGCTGCCGAACCACCCCGAGGTCTTCGTCGTCGGCGACATGATCAACCTCAACCACCTTCCCGGTGTCGCGCAGGTCGCGATCCAGGGCGCGAAGCACTCCGCGAAGACGATCAAGGCGCGCCTGGCCGGCAAGCCGGAGCCCGGCGCCTTCAAGTACTTCGACAAGGGCTCGATGGCGACGATCAGCCGCTTCAATGCGGTCGTCAGCGTCGGCAAGATCAAGATGGCCGGCTTCATCGCGTGGCTGATGTGGCTCGTCGTCCACCTCGCCTACATCACCGGCTTCCGCAACCGCCTCACCGCGGTGCTGCACTGGCTGATGTCGTTCATCGGCCGTGACCGCTCCGAGCGCACCACCACGATGCAGCAGATCTTCGCCCGCTCGGCACTGGAGCGCATCGAGGGCGGTGCGGCCGGCCTCGTCTCCGAGCCCGGCGAGATGGACGCCCTGTTGGAGGAGCGCCGACGCGAGCTCGAGGAGCAGGCGCTCGAGGAGGCGCGCCTCACCGACGCGCACGAGCGCGGCGTCGCCGCGCAGTAGCCGCGTCCCGAGCCGTCGGAAGGGCGGTCACCGGTCCGAGGGGCCGGTGACCGCCCTTCCGCTGTCGGCGCTCTCCGCCGCCGGTGTCGCCGGCCGGGTGTCGGCGGAGCGCAGGTCCGTGCGGTAGTAGCGCAGCACCCGCATGAACTCGGCGGGCTCGACCATCGAGCCGTCGATGACGTACGCCGGCAGCGACGGTCGCCGGAGCACGACCCGCCAGCGTCGACCACCGGGGCGCCCGACGACCTCGATCCCGGTGTGGGCACTGGTCAGGTCGAACACGGTCCGGCTGCCGCCGCGACGGACTTCGAGGGAGCCGCCGGTCACGGTGAGCGTGGCGGTCGCGGAGCCGGCGCGGACGGCGTACAGGATGGCCGTCAGGCCGAGCGCGAGGCCGGCGAGCTCGTAGGTCGTGCTGGTGCGTTGCCGCCAGGCCAGCGCGGCGAGCACCAGGCAGGCGATCAGGCCGGCGACGAGGAGCAGGGTGTAGAGCCGCCGGGCGTGCTTGCGCGGCCGGAAGAAGATCGTGTGCGGAGCCAGCGCCGGGCGCTCGGCGGCGCGCGGAGCGGGGACGACGACCTCCGGCGCGTCGCCGTGCGGCGGCTGCGGGGCGATCGCGGGCCGGGGCGCCGTCAGCGCGTCCGCCGGTGTCTCCAGGTCATCGCTCTGGTGATGCTCGAGCCAGCGATCGAACAGGTCCCCCATGATCGGCAGGGTAGGTCGGCCCCGCCGCGCCCGCAGGAAGTTCGGGTCAGGAGGTGACGATGGTCCCTGCGCCCGTCGCCGTGGAGCCACGGTCCAACGCCCGGGCGATGACCATCCGCTGGATCTGGTTGGTGCCCTCGAAGATCTGCATGACCTTGGCCTCGCGCATGTAGCGCTCGACCGGGAAGTCGCGGGTGTAGCCATAGCCGCCGAGCACCTGCACGGCGTCGGTGGTGACCTTCATGGCGTTGTCGGTCGCGACCAGCTTGGCGACCGAGGCCTCGGTCGAGAAGGGCAGCCCGCGGTCGCGCAGCGACGCCGCGGACTGCAGCGTGGCCCGGGCGGAGACGACCGCGGCCTCCATGTCGGCGAGCACGAACGCCAGGCCCTGGTGGTCGATGATCCGGCGGCCGAAGGTCTCCCGCTCGCGGGCGTAGGCGACTGCTCGGTCGAGCGCGCCCTGCGCGAGCCCGGTGGCGACGGCGCCGATGCCGAGCCGCCCGGAGTCGAGCGCGGCGAGCGCGATCCGCAGTCCGTTGCCCTCCCCGCCGATGAGGCGCTCGCCGGCGACGCGTACGCCGTCGAAGCGCATCGTGGCGGTCACGGATCCGGTGAGCCCCATCTTGCGCTCGGGCGGGTCCGCCGAGAGTCCGTCGGCGTCGGCCGGGACGAGGAAGCAGGAGATGGCGCCGCGACTCTCGCCGGTGCGGGCCATGACGGTGTAGAAGTCGGCGTGCCCACCGTGGGTCGTCCAGGCCTTCGTCCCGGTGATGACCCACGCATCGCCGTCGCGGACGGCGCGGGTCGTCATCGCGGCGGGGTCGGAGCCGGCCTGCGGCTCGGAGAGGCAGTAGGCGCCGAGCAGTTCGCCGCCGAGCATGTCGGGGAGCCAGCGCCCCTTCTGCTCCTCGGTGCCGTGGTGGACGAGCGGGAAGCAGGACAGCGCATGCACCGAGACGCCGACCCCCACCGAGGCCCAGACCGAACCCAGCTCCTCGAGGACGCGGAGGTAGTCGGCGTAGGCGGCGCCCCCGCCGCCGTACTCCTCGGGGTAGGGAAGGCCGAGGACGCCGGTGCGTCCCAGGAGCGTGAACATGTCGCGGGGGAAGCGCTCGTCCGCCTCGGCGGCGGCCGAGCGCGGGGCGAGCTCGTCGGTGGCGATCCGGCGCACCAGACGGAGGAGCTCGACCGTCTCCTCGGCGGTGACGACGTGACGTGAGGGCATGCGTCCACGGTAATACGTGGACGTCCTACTAATCGAGCCGACGAGGAACGCGGACGGCGCCGTCAAAGGACCGGGGGATGGTCCTCCGACGGCGCCGGGGCGGGCGCGGCGAGCCGGGGTCAGGCTCGGGTGCGTGCCGTCATGACGCCGAAGCCGGCGATGTACTCCTTGATGGGGCGGTAGAAGGAGTAGTCGACGTCGTAGGGCCCGACGGCACCGAGCGCGCTGAACGCGGCGACCCAGGTGCGGACCTCGTGGGCGGAGTTGCCGGCGTCCTTCGCCATCTGCTCCGGGGTCATCGCGTCGATCGGCGACAGGTCGCCCGCGGCCAGCGTCGCCATGAGGGCCTGGTCCCACTCCGGATTGAGGTCCTGGATGGCGGCGGTGCCGGCGGCGAACGCCTTGCCGGTCTCGATGACCCGCTGCTGGCGGGCGTTGCGCGCCTCCTCGGTGGGGTGGCGGCCGTTGAGCAGCAGCGTGCGGGCGTTGTCGTCGGCGGTCGCCCACTGCGGCACCGGCGGGTCGTGGGAGAGCCCGCCGGAGCCGATCACGAGGACCCGCTCGTCCTCGAGCGTGGCGAGGAAGGAGCCGACCGCCTCGCCGAGCCGGCGGACGCGGCTCATCTTCACGAACGGCTTGGCGACGCCGTTGACGAAGATCGGGATGGTGGGCACGGTGTCGATGCCGCCGAAGAGGATCTCCAGCGGCTGGATGGCGCCGTGGTCGATCTCCATCTTGCGCGAGATCGCGATGTCGAGGTCGCGGTCGGCGACCCACTCGGCCAACTCCTCGGCCCGCTCGGTCGGCACCGACAGCGGGCCCTCGGCGGTGTTGTAGTCGCCGACGCCCTCGGCCTGGTAGCCGATGCAGAACGGCGGCATCAGGTCATAGAAGAAGCCGTTGTAGTGGTCCGGCGCGAAGGAGACGACCAGCGTCGGGGCGTACTCCGCCACGAAGGAGCGGGCCGCCGCGAAGGCGCCCTCCACCTTCGCCTTGACCTCGGGCGCCGGGTCGTTGAACTCCAGCAGAGGGCTGTGGGACATGGTGACCAGAGCGAGCGTCATCGAAGTGCTCCTGCCTTCCGTACGGCGGCCAGGGCGGCCGAGACCTGCTGGTTGAACGTCGCCGCGGCGACGAAGTGGTCGGGGCGGAGGATGATCGCCCCGCAGGCGCGGACGTCGAACCAGCGCTTGAGCGCGCCCGAGGTGTCGCCGACGACGGTGACCGGGGCGGGGGAGCCGGCGTACTTCTTCTCCGCCCATTCGCGCTGGGTCTCGGGGATGAAGCTGACCAGCGTGATGCCGTGGCGGGCACAGAACGCGAGGTCGTCGGCGGTGAGGTACGTCGTCGGGTTGGTGCCCCAGGTCGCCAGCACCCACCAGTGGCCGGTGACGTCGTCGAGCAACGCGTCCGTGGTGTCCGCCGTGTTCACGCGCGGCTGGATGAACTGCAGGCCGACGGGTGAGAGCTCGCCGGGTGAGTCGACGTAGGGCTGGAGCCTGCCGCCCTTGAAGGTGGCCTCGGCCCTGCCCGGCGTGAGCGTCACCTGGTCGACGACGACACCGGCGGCATACCGCGGCATCGGCTTGAACCGGAGCTCGGTGAAGTAGGACTTCCACGTCGGCACGAGGTTGAGCGCGGAGGCCAGCCGGTCGCGGACCCAGCCGCCGAACGGCTTCATCTTCATGACGGTCCCGGCGGCCATGTTGACGTCGATCATGTCCGAGGCGTGCTTGTGCCGCTCGGTCGTGTAGGTGTCGAGCAGCGCGTCCTCGGCCTGGCCCGAGAGCACGGCCGTCAGCTTCCAGGCGAGGTTGGTGGCGTCGCGCATGCCGGAGTTCCAGCCCTGGCCGAGCCAGACCGGCATCAGGTGGGCGGCGTCGCCGGCGATGAAGACGTTGCCCTTGCGGAAGGTCGACGCGATCCGGCCGTGATGGGTGAAGGTGCGCTGGTTGATGATCGAGAGCGAGGCCGGGTCCGGCACCATCCCAGAGAGCAGACCGTTCATGAACTCGCGGTCGTCGACCAGCTCGGTCGGCTCGTCGTCGTGGAGCATGAACTCCCAGCGGCGCACGCCCTGGGGCAGGCCGATCGAGACGTAGGGCCGCTTCGGGTCGGCCCCGAGGTAGACGTTGGGCGTCCCGAGCGGGTCGTCCTCGACGTCGACGACGACCCAGCGGGTCGAGGGCGACTTGCCCTCGAACTCGACGCCCATCTGCTTGCGGGTGAAGGAGCTGCCGCCCTCGCAGCCCACGACGTAGCGCGCGGTCAGCGTCACCGTGCCGGTCACGGTGCCGGTCTCGTCGACCCGCTCCGCCGTGACCTCGACGTGGTCGCCGTTGTCCTCGATGCCCACCACGCGGTGGCCGAACCGCAGCTCGGTTCCCTCGAAGCGGTCGAGGCCGCGGGCGAGCTCGGCGTCGATGACCGGCTGGTTGAAGCCATGCTTGCGCGGGAAGCCGAACTCCGTGGTCTGCGGGTCGTTCGTGGCGAGCACCTGACCCTCGCCGTTCACCATGCGGGAGACGTGGTTCGGGACGGTGAACTGCTCCACGGCGTGCCACAGGTCGGCCGCCACGAGGGTGCGGATCGACTCGTCGTCGAGACCGACGCCGCGCGGGTAGTCGATCAGGCCGGTGCGCGCCTCGAGGACGGTGGCGCGGTGGCCGCGGATGCCGATCAGGTTGGCCGTGATCAGGCCGACCGGGCCGGCGCCGATGACGAGGACGTCGGTGTCGAGAGAGGTGGTGGTCATCGGTGCTTTCCTCAGTTGTGCGAGAGGAAATCAGTGACGAGCCGGTTGAACTCGTCCGCGTGCTCGATCATCGCCCAGTGGCCGCAGTGGTTGAGGAGGACCATCCGCGAGTTCGGGATGTTGGCGGTCAGCCAGAGCGACACCTCGAAGTGGAGCACCCGGTCGTCCTTGCCGTGGATCAGCATCGTCGGGACGGCGATGTCGGGGATCTGGGCCCGGTCGACCTTGATCGGGATGGGCGCGCCGTGCGCGAGGCCCTCGACGTAGTTCTTGAGGTGGTCCGGGCGGGCGAGCGCGGCCTCGGAGCGGGCCTGGGTGAGCTCCGGCGTCGCGAAGCGCGCCTTGTCGTAGGTCATGATCTCGACCAGCGCCTTCATGTTCTCCGGGCTCGGGTCGCGGTAGGTCTTGACGATGATCTTGAGGCCCTCGCTGGGACCGTCACCGGCGCTGAAGAGGCTGGCCGGACCGCGACCGAGGGACGCGCCCATGGTGACGAGGTGGGTGAGGCGCTCGGGATGGAGCGTCGCGAAGCGGATGGCGGTGTGGGCCCCCATGGAGTTGCCGACCAGCGCGGCCTTCTCCAGGCCCAGGGCGTCGAGGAGCTCGACCAGGTCCTTGTCGTGGTCCATCTCGATGGTGGCCACGGCGTCGGAGTCGCCCCAGCCCGGCATGTCGGGGGCGATGACGTGGAAGCCGGCGTCGGCGATCGCGCCGATGTTGCCGGAGAAGTTGGACCAGCCGGTCGCGCCCGGACCCGAGCCGTGCAGCAGGACGACGGGCGTCGCGTCCGCCTCGCCGGCCTCGTAGTAGCGGATGTGCGTGCCGGACGCGAGGGTGATGTCCCTGGCGGCCTGCTCCTTGGTGGGCGTCACGTGGCCTCCTTGGCAGGTGTGCGTTATTTACACGGCAACGGGCGATATCTGCACGTCGCGATGTGTGCCATGACACACCCGCACACCCCGCAAGTCAAGACGGCGGGGCCGGCGGACGCCTGGAGGGCTGTGGTCGCTGTCAGGAGAGCGCGTCTGCGAGCCGGGCGGCGGCCCTCATCAGCGCCGGTGCCGCCGCGTCCGCGATCTCGGCGCGATGCGTGATGAGATTCAGGCAGGCCGTCGGCATGCCGGCGACCTGGGGCACCGGCACGGAGACGCCGTACGCCCCGGGCTCGACCTCACCCATCGTTCGTGCATAGCCGCGTTCGCGGGCCTCGGTCACACGCGTGGCCTCGCCCGGGGTCGGCGGCATTGCGGCCTGGAGCGCGACGCCGCCCGAGGCGCGGCTGATCGGGTGTCGGCCGCCGGTCTTGAAGGCGAGGTGGTATTGCGCGCGGGCCGGCGAGACGACCGAGAGCGCGACTGCCTCGTCTCCCTCGGCGACGAGGAGCGTGACGGTGGCGCCGGCCTCCTCGGCCAGGTCCCGCAGGATCGGATCGGCGGTGGCTCGCAGTGTCGCCTGGATGCCTGACGCGAGAGCGGCGAGGCCGCTGCCGATCCGGTAGCGGCCGTCGGTGCCCCTGGCGACCAGCTTGAAGTCGCCCAGGGTCGCCAGCAGTCGCGAGGCGATCGAGCGGTGGATCCCGAGCTCGTCGGCGAGCTCCTGGATCGCCATGCCCTCGGACGCCGACGCCACCAGTTCGAGCGCGCGCAGGCCTCGAGCCAGTGTCTGGGTCCCGGGGGCGGGGCGGGTCGCGCTCATAGCGGCCAAGCGTAGGGGAGCGGGTGCCGCGGGCTCGGTGCGGCTGACGAGCGATCTCGGCGCGAGGGTTGACAACACGATGTGACCCCCGACACCATCCTCGTTATCTGCATCACATTGTGCAGTATATACACGCTACGGACGAGGAATGCAGCATATGCTGAAGCTCAGCGACGTACGCATCACGTACGGCGCCGGTGTGATCGCGGCTGACGGCGCCACGCTGTCGGTCGCCGACGGGCAGGCCGTCACGATCATCGGCGGCAACGGCGCCGGGAAGTCGACCCTGCTGCGCGCTGCCTCGGGCGTGCTGCGCGCCGCCGGTGGTCGCGTCGTCGGCGGGGACATCACCTGGCGCGATGGCCGGATCGACAACCGCCGCGCCTCCGAGATCGTGCGCGAAGGCATCGCGCACGTGCCCGAGGGCCGACGGGTCTTCGGCAACCTCAGCGTCGAGGAGAACCTCGAGGCGGCGGGGATCGTGCTCCGCGACCGCGCCGAGCGCCGGCGCCTCATCGCCGAGGCCTACGAGCGGTTCCCGGTTCTCGGTGAGCGGCGGCGCCAGCCGGCGGGCCTCCTCTCCGGCGGTGAGCAGCAGATGCTGGCGATCTGCCGTGGCCTGATGAGCAAGCCGCGGCTGCTGATCCTCGACGAGCCGACGCTGGGCCTCGCCCCGTTGATCGTCAAGCAGATCGCTGCGTCGGTGAAGGAGATCCACGGATCCGGGACCGGTGTGCTGCTCGTCGAGCAGAACGCCGCCGTCGCGCTCTCGGTGGTGGAGTACGCCTACGTCCTCGAGAGCGGCCGGGTCGTCCTCGAAGGCCCCGCTGCGGAGCTGCAGGCCAGCGACGACGTACGCCGCCTCTACCTCGGCGCGGGCACCGACGAGTCGGCGGCCGAGATCGCGACCGACGCGGCGGCCGTCGCGCCGCGGACCCTGGCGAGGTGGTCGGCATGAGTGAGGTTGCTCCGGCGAAGGTCCACACCCGTGCGCTCCCGCTGAAGGTCGAGGGCGTGACGCTCGCGTTCGGTGGCGTGAAGGCGCTCGCCGACGTCTCCTTCACCGTGGAGCCCGGGACCGTCCACGCCGTCATCGGGCCGAACGGCGCCGGGAAGTCCTCGACGTTCAACGTCATCTCCGGCCTCTATCGCGCCACCTCCGGCACCGTGAGGTACGGCGACCACGAACTCACCACGATGAAGCCGAACGCGATCGCCCGGCTGGGCGTGGGCCGCACGTTCCAGAACATCGCCCTCACGGCGACGGACCCGGTGCTCGAGAACCTCATGGTCGCGCGCTACCGCCTGACGAGGACGGGATACGTCGCCGCAGCGCTCGGCCTGCCGGCGGCGCGGCGAGAGGAGCGCCGCCACCGCGAGCGGGTCGTCGAGATCGCCCGCTTCATCGGCATCGGTGGCCTGCTCGACCGTCCGGCGGGCACCCTCTCCTACGGCCAGCGCAAGAAGGTCGAGCTCGCCCGCGCGCTGGCCACCGAGCCGGATCTGCTCCTCCTCGACGAGCCGGCGGCCGGGCTCCCCACCCACGAGAAGGTGGAGATGGCCGAGCTCGTGCGGGCCATCTCGGCGGGCCTGGGCGCCTCCGTCCTCATCGTCGAGCACGACATGCCGCTCGTGATGAGCGTGGCGCAGCACATCAGCGTCCTCGACTTCGGTCGGTTGATCGCCGACGGCAGCCCGGACGAGATCCAGAACGACCCTGCGGTCATCGCCGCCTACCTCGGCACGGAGGCCTGACATGCAGCTCTTCGCCCAGCAGCTTCTCCTCGGGGTTTCCCTCGGCGCGATCTATGCGCTGGTCGCCCTGAGCTTCACCACGATCTTCCAGGGCACCAAGGTGTTCAACCTGGCCCAGGGCACCGTCATGCTCCTCGGGATCTTCGTCGCGGCCCAGGCGGCGCCCCATACCGGCTTCTGGCTGGCGGCGCTGATCGGGCTGGCCGCGGGCGCGATCGCCACCGTCGTCATCTGGGGGCTCACGCTCGCCGCGCGAGGAAGCAGCCACTTGACGATGACGATCATGACGATGGGCGTCCAGGTGGTGCTCGTCAGCGAGCTCACCCGACGGATCGGCTCGGACTTCCTCACCACGAAGGACCCCTGGGGCGCGTCGGTCTGGCACCTCGCCGGCGTCGGCATCCCGGCTGCCCGCGTCTGGGCGATCATCGTCGCGATCGTGCTCGTCGGGGTCTTCTTCTGGGCCCTTCGCTCGACCCCCTGGGGCGCGGCGATGCGTGCCTCCTCCGAAGACCCCGTGACCGCCGAGCTGCTCGGCATCAGCGAGCGGCGGGTCGCCTCGGCGGCCTGGCTGATCGGCGGCGTACTCGCCGTGGTGGCGGGCATCTTCCTCGCTGCGGCACCCAATCCGGGCCTCGACTACACGTCCCATCTCGTCGCGCTCAGCGCGATCCCGGCCGTCGTCATCGGCGGGCTGGACTCCTCGGAGGGTGCGGTCGTCGGCGGGCTCATCGTCGGCGTTGTCCAGGGTCTGGTGACCGGGTACGCCGGCCACTACTCCTTCCTCGGCGCCGACATCGGCGCAGTGACGCCCTACATCCTCATGGTCGTCGTGCTGCTGGTGAAGCCGCACGGCCTGTTCGGCTCCAAGGAGGTCGCTCGTGTCTGAGCGCCGTCTCACCACGCATCTGGCCAAGCCCGCGGCGGCGGGCATCGCCATCGTCGTCCTGCTCCTCGTCCCGCTCTACTTCGACGCCTCGTGGACGATCATCGGAGTCTTCTCGATGGGGGCGGCCATTGCCGCCATCGGCCTGACGATCCTCAGCGGCTCCGCCGGTCAGCTCTCGCTGGCACATGCGGCGTTCATGGCGGTCGGCGCCTACGCGTACGCCTTCTTCGCCGGTGTCCGTGGCGATGAGCACTACGCCGGACTCGGGCTCCCGCCGTTGGCGGCCGCGGTGCTCGCGGTCGTCGTGGCGGGGATCGCCGGTCTTGCGTTCAGCCCGGTCGCGGCGAGGCTGCGCGGCTTCTACCTCGGGGTCAGCACGATCGGGTTGGTCTTCATCGCCCAGTGGGTGATGAAGGACGCGGCCCGCCTGACCGGCGGTGTCAACGGGCGCTCGGTCGAGCCGCTCACCGTCGGTGGGTTCGAGCTCAGCGGCTCCAACCCGACCCACCAACTGACCGTGCTCGGCGTTCCGTTCGGTGGCACCGAGCGGCTCTGGTATGTCTCGCTGCTCCTGCTTCTCGCGGCGATCGTCGCCGCGGCTCGGATCCTGCACGCCCGTCCGGGCCGGGCGCTCAAGCTCGTCCGCGACAACGAGTCAGCGGCTGCGGCGATGGGGATCTCGGTGCAGCGCGCCAAGGCGACCGCGTTCATCCTCTCCTCGGCGTTCGCCGGAGTCGGCGGTGTGCTCTTCGCCCTGGCGTCGAACTTCATCGGATCGGGCAACTTCGACCTGCTGGTCTCAATGTCCTACCTGGCGATGGTCGTCATCGGCGGCCTGGGCTCGGTCGGCGGTGCCGTGGCCGGCGCGGTCTTCGTGATGGCGCTCCCGCTGCTGCTCAACAAGTTCAGCGACTCGATCCCGTTCCTCGCCGCCCCCGGCAGCAACGGCTACACCGCCGGTGTCGTCGCCCAGATCGTCTACGGCGTTGTCGTCGTCGCCGTCATCATCGGCCGCCCCGAGGGCGTCGCCAGCTTCTTCCGGACCAGCCGACGGGCTCCGGCCGCGGGCCGCCTGCCCACTCCTTCTCCAGCGCGGCAGACGCTGTGAGATCCACCAAGAAGATGAGGTAACAATGCGCAAGCACACCCTCCGCGCGGCCGCGGTGTCGGTCGCCGTCCTCACGGCCGTCTCGCTGGCCGGCTGTGGCACCCGCTCCTCGGACGCGGGCTCCGGCTCGAGCTCGGGTGACGTCAAGACCGACTTCGGCGTCACCGACGACACCATCACGCTCGGCGTCATGAGCGACTTCTCGGTGGTCTATGGCCCGCTGGCGAAGACCGTCTACGCCGGTGACCAGATCTGGGCGGACGAGGTCAACGCCGCCGGTGGCATCTGCGGTCGGAAGATCAAGTTCGACGTGCAGGACCAGAAGATGGACACCCAGCTCGCGAACACCGAGTACGCCGGCATGAAGAACGACGTCCTCGGCCTGGTCCACCTGCTCGGGTCGCCGATCATCTCCTCGCTGCTGCCGCAGATCAAGGCCGACCACATGCCGACCATCGCGGTCGGCTGGTCGGCGGACTACCTGGGCACACCTGAGATCGCAGTTCTCGGCACGACGTACGACCTCGACGAGATCAATGGCGTCCAGCACCTTGTCGACGAGGGCAAGATCCACAAGGGCGCCGCGATCGGCCACATCTACATGGCAGGCGACTTCGGGGAGAACGCCGCGGAGGGTGCGAAGTACGCCGCCGGGAAGCTCGGCCTCACCTACGTCGGCAAGAAGGTCGACGCGACCGCCACCGACATCAGCGCCGAGATGTCCGCGCTCAAGGCCGCCGGCGTCAAGGCGATTCTCGTCTCGACCGGTCCGAAGCAGACGGCGATGGTCGCCAGCCAGGCGCCCAGCCTCGGTCTGGACGTCCCGATCCTGGTCAACGCGCCGTCGTACGACCCCTCGCTGCTGCAGAGCCCAGCGGCGGCGACGGTCCTCAAGAACCTCGAGGTCGTCACCTCGATGGTTCCTTATGCCGGTGACTCCGAGGGCCAGAAGAAGATCCAGGAGGGTTTCGCCAAGGTCGCTGAGAAGGGCGTCAACCCGACCCAGCACGCCGGCTACGGCTACGCCGGTGCCACCGTGCTCGGCGAAGCGATCAAGGCTGCCTGCGAGGACGGCGACCTCACCCGTCAGTCGGTGGTCGACCATCTGCGTGAGCTCGACAGCGTCGACACCGACGGCATCTATCCGGCGCTGGACTTCTCCGACCCGGCCACACCGTCGTCGACGAAGAGCGTGATCCTGAAGGCGGCGAAGAACGAGGGCGGTCTGAAGCAGGTCGGCGACTACTTCGCCTCGCCTCTGCAGGACGGGTACAAGCGCTGAGCTCCACCGCTCACTCGCGCCGGAACGGGCGCCTCCCGCAGGGGAGGCGCCCGTTCTGCGCGGTCAGGGGTTTGCGGCCTTGTCCTGCGTCCCTCCGCGTCCGTCTGGTGGAGGCTGATCAGGCCTCGACGATTCGGCGACCGAGCGTGGCGACCGCCTCGGCGAGCTGCTCCATCAGCCGCTCGTGGGAGACGCTCGGGGTGGCCTGCAGGGCCAGGAAGGCGCCGTCGAAGCCGGCCATGGCGAAGTCGGCGAGCTCGTCGGCAATGGCGCCGGCGCGCTCGGGCGCCACGGTCGAGAACGCGTGCTGGATCAGCGCGTGGAGGTTCGTGCGGCCGTGCGCGCGCACCCGCTCGACGATCTCCTTCACCTCGGGCGCATCGCTGCTGAGCAGGAGCAGGACGAAGAGCCGGAGGAACTCCGGATGCTCGACGAAGGCGACCCCCGAGTCGCGCAGTGTCCGGAGCAGGTAGCTCTCCGGGGTGTCGTCGGTCGTCGGCGGCGTTGTCGGGACGCTGGCGAAGAACCGCTCCGCCCCGCGCTCCATGACGGCCGCGAGGATGCCCATCTTCGAGTTGAAGTGCCAGTAGATCGAGCTGTTGGGCAGCCCGGACTCGCGCGCGATGTCGGCGATGCTCGTGCCGTCGAAGCCGCGCACCGACATCATCCGCGACGCCGCGTCCAGGATCTCGTCACGTGAGCGCTCGCCCTGGAGGAGGCGCTTGTTGGGCCTGGCTGCGGTGGGCATCGCCCCAGTTTATCTGGACCGATCGTTCCAGAACGCTTGACAGTGGAGTGGGCCCTGGATGTAATGGGCGTCACATTCTTCTGTCTGGAATGTTCATTACAGAACTCTCTGGAGAATCAGATGACCACTCCTGAACCCGACGTCGACGTCGCGATCATCGGCTTCGGCCCGTCCGGCGTCGCCGCCGCCAACGCTCTCGGCACGCTCGGCCTGACCGTCCGGGCCTTCGAGCGCGAGAGCGACATCTACGGCCGTGCCCGTGCCGTCACGGTGAACGACTGGACGATGCGGCTCTTCCAGTCCGTCGGGCTCGACGCCCGCGTCAAGGAGGACATGGACCCGACGGTCGCGCTGCGCTGGGTGACCTACGACGGCACCGAGCTGCTCCGGCTCCCGTTCCCCCCGGGCCAGCTGGGCCACGCGACGTCGTACGCCATCTACCAGCCGCTGATGGAGCAGAAGCTGCGCGACGGCGCCTGCCGGTTCGGCGACAAGGTGCGCGCGGTGTACGGCGTCGAGGCCATCGATGTCGAGCAGGATGCCGACGGCGTCACGGTGACCACGCGGGACGTCGCGACCGGCGCGACCGCCGCGACGCGGGCGCGCTACGTCCTGGCCTGCCACGGCGGTGAGGCGAAGACCCGGGAGCTGCTCGGCGTCAACCTGCTCGGGGACACCCTCGACACGCGCTGGATCGTCATCGACGGCAAGGTCAAGCGTTGGTGGCCCAACCGCCACATCCTCACCTTCTGGTCCGACAAGGAGCGCCCGGTCGTCGACATCGCGCTCGGCCGCGACAACCACCGGTGGGAGATCCCGCTCAAGCAGGGCGAGTCCGACGCCGATCTCGACAGCGAGGACAGGATCTGGCCGCTCTTGGAGTCGGTCGGCGTCTCCCGCGACGACATCGACATCCACGGCTGGGCGTTCTACAGCCACCACATCCGCTTCGCCGAGCAGTGGCGCCTGGGCGAGCGTGTCTTCCTGCTCGGCGACGCCGCCCACCTCATGCCGCCGTGGGCCGGGTCGGGCATGCAGTCCGGCATCCGCGACGCCTTCAACATCGCGTGGAAGATCGCCGGTGTCCTCGACGGCACCCTCCCCGAGTCGGTCCTCGACTCCTACGAGGCCGAGCGCCGTCCCAACGTCGAGTTCTACACCGGCGTCTCCGTGGAGCTCGGCCGCATTATCAAGCAGGAGCTCTCCGAGGAGGAGCAGGCCGCGCTCGCCGCCTCCCAGGAGTCCGGCGAGCTGCCGCCTCTGCTGTGGCCGCCGACCTATCCGACCGGTTGGTTCACCGGTCTCGAGCCCGGACCCATGGGTGTCCCGCAGGGCGTCGTGGGCCGGATGATCCCGCAGCCGCGCGCGGCCAACTGCCAGGGCCTGATCGGCCCGCTCGACGACCTGCTCGGCCAGGGCTTCGTCGTGCTCGGCGACAACATCGACCCGGCGACCGTCCTCTCGGCGGAGGAGAAGGCCGGTTGGGACCGGGTCGGTGCCCGCTACGTCGCCGTCCGCGCCGCCGACCAGGGCAGCGAGAGCGCCCACGACATCGTCGACATCGACGGCACGCTGCTCGCCTGGCTGCGTGAGCACGACGCCCGGGTCGTCGTCTGCCGCCCCGACCGCTTCGTCGCCGCCGCCGACTCCACCGGCCTCGGCCTCCCCGCCTGACCTCTCTCGAAGAACCGAAGGGAAACCCCATGACCGCCACCATCAAGGAGCTCGCGTACGTCGGCATCGAGGCCTCCGACCTCGACGCCTGGAGCGGCTTCCTCGGCGAGCTGCTCGGCGTGATGCCGGCCCGCCACGAGGACGACGTCCGCACGTTCCGGATCGACGACCGCATCCACCGCCACATCATCGAGAAGGGCCCGAAGAACGACGTCTCGTTCGTCGGCTACGACTGCGGGTCGGACGCCGACCTGGACGAGGTCGTCGCGCTGCTCCGCTCCGAGGGCCACGAGGTCGTCGAGGGCGACGAGGCGCTGCGCACCGAGCGTGGTGTCGAGCGGCTCTTCATCACCCACGACCCGGAGGAGATCCGGATCGAGCTCATCACCGGCCTGAAGCAGGCCGAGGAGCCCTACCGCAACGACGTCAACGTCGGCGGCTTCCAGACCCAGCAGGGCGGCGCCGGCCACATCTTCCTGCTCTGCGGCGAGGGCAAGCGCGAGGCGATGCTGGAGTTCTACTACCACCTCGGCTTCAAGCTCTCGGACTACATCAAGGAGGAGATGGCGCCGGGTGTCTTCATCGACGCCGCCTTCACCCACTGCAACGGCCGTCACCACACCCTCGCGATCGCGGAGGCCCCGGCGCCGTTCAAGCTGCACCACTTCCTCATCGAGAACAACCTGCGTGAGGACGTCGGCTTCGCCTACGACCGCATCACCGAGGCCCGCGTGCCGCTGCTGATGACGCTGGGCATGCACCCCAACGACAAGATGTTCTCCTTCTACGCCCACAGCCCGTCGGGCGTCGCCGTCGAGTTCGGTTGGGGCGGTCTCATCATCGAGGACGAGGAGGCCTGGGAGCCCACCCAGTACGACGCCATCTCGCTGTGGGGCCACAAGAACGCCCGCGAGCTCGGCAAGTGGCTGATCGAGTCGGCCGACCGCGGTGACGAGCTGCAGCGCGCCGCCGTCGACCAGGCCGTCGCCGCTGCTGCCGCGGGGGAGGCCCGGTGACCGCGACCGCGACCGCCGCCCCGGAGGTCTCCTCGGCCGACATCGCGGCCGGCGACCACCGGCTCCGGGTCTACACCGCCGGCTCGCCGACCGCCCCGGCCATCCTCTTCATCCACGGCTCGGGCCCGGGCGTCTCGGCCCCGTCCAACTGGGAGCACCTGCTCCCCGTGTTCGCCGAGGCGGGCTACTTCGCGATCGCCCCCGACGTCCTGGGCTTCGGCGACTCCGAGCACCCCGACCCGGCCCCGACCGGCGGCATGGTGGAGTACGTCGACCTGCGCAGCCGCTCGCTGATCGCGCTGCTCGACGCGCTCGGCGTGGAGAAGGCGCATCTGGTGGGCAACTCCATGGGCGGCATGATCACGCTGCGCATCGCCCAGATCGCCCCGGAGCGGATCGACAAGATGGTCCTCATGGGCTCCGGCGGCGCGCCGATCCCGCCGTCGGACGACCTGATGAAGCTGATCACCTTCTACGACGACCCGTCGGATGAGGCGATGGCCGACCTGCTGGTCCGGTTCGTCGACGACACGGAGCTCTTCGCCGGCAAGCTCGACGAGATCGCCGCCGACCGAGGCGCCAAGGCCCGTCGCGACGAGGTCCGCCGCTCCCATCTCGCCACCTTCAATCCGGCGCACCCGCCGGTGAAGTACACCGAGGAGGAGCTGGCGGCGATCCCGCACCGTGCGCTGGTGATCCATGGCCGCGAGGACCGGATGCTGCCCGTCCGGGCCGGCTACTACCTGGCGGAGAACCTGCCCGACGCCGAGCTGCACGTGCTGCCGCACGCCGGTCACTGGATCCAGATCGAGCGGGCCGACCGGTTCGCTGAGTTGCTCACGGAGTTCCTCGCGCACTGAGGTGGTGCGCGGGTCACGAGCTGTCGGTCCTTGGCGCGCTCAGCTGCGTGCGTCGACGGCCTCGTCCCAGGCATCGAGGATCTTCCGGTCGGCGGTGAGGAAGGTCAGCCGCTCGAGTCGGGCCTGGGTCACCAGGATGGCGTCGAAGGGGTCCTTGTGAGGCAGGCGCGCGTCGGTGGCGGCGAGGCTGTGTCGTCGGCTGACCGGCAGGTCGAGGAGCCCGGCCGCCTCTAGCGCCTGGGGGAGCTCGTCAGGCAGGGTGAGCTTGCCCAGCGAGGCTTTGATGGCGAGCTCCCCGGTCGACGCCGCCGAGAGGCGTACGGCGTCGGCGCGGGTCAGGAGCGCGCGGGCTCGTGGTCCGAGGCGCGGGCTGTCGTCGAGCAGCCAGAGCGCGACGTGGGTGTCGATCAGGATGCTGGTCATCGCAGGCCGAAGAGCTCGTTGACCTCCGGGTCGACGTCGTCGAAGTGGTCGGCGTCGTACGTCAGCCGGCCCCGCAGGCCACCGAAGATCACGTCGACGCGGCTGTGGGGGACCAGGTCCGCCACCGGCTTCCCCGCGCGCGCGATCGTGATCTCCTCGCCCGCCTCGACGCGCTCGAGCAGGCGGGAGAGATGCGTCTTCGCTTCGTGGATGTTGACGACGGCCATGAAGAGAACTTAGTCAGACTTAGTCCGTTGCCGCAACAGGGGGCGTCGGCAGGATCGCCGCGGCCGCCGATCAGCGCAGGGACTCCCAGGCGCGCTGCAGGGCGGCGCGGAGAGCGGTCACCTGCGTGGCCGAGAATCCGGCGGTCATCCGTTGTTCCAGGGCGGCCGCGGCGTCGGCGTACTCCTGGAGCAGGGCGCGTCCCGCGTCGGTGAGGTGGACGAGGAGCTCGCGTCTGCTCTGCGGGTTGGCCTCGCGGGTGATCAGACCCCGCGCCTCCAGCGGACGGAGCATGTCCGCCATCGACTGCGGCGTCACGAAGGAGTCCCGGGCCAGTTGTGCGGTCGAGATGCCGTCACGGTGGGCCAGCACGGTGAGCGCGGTGTACTGCAACGTGGTCACGCCCGAGTCGCGCAGCATCTCGTCCAGGCGTGCTCGGATGACCAGCTCCAAGCGCTTGACGGCGTAGAGCAACGACGGCGCCGTGAGTCCGGGGGAGTTCATGGGGCCACTTTTCCATGACGGGCACTATTGACAGGAAACCTGGCGATAGAGCAAGGTGTGATTAACAGGTTTCTTGTTGATTAGGTAGGCACATGACCACCCTCCTCCCGGACCTTCCGGCGTCGCTGCGACTGGAGCGGCGCGACGCCGTCGCGGTGCTGACCCTTGCTCGTGCGCACAAGCGCAACGCGCTCGACGACGACACGATCCTCGGGATCGGCCGCTTCTTCGCCGCGTTGCCCGCCTGGGCCAAGGTCGTACTTCTCGCCGCCGAGGGCGATCACTTCTCGGCCGGCCTCGACCTCAGCGAGCTCAGTGAGCGCGACGCCGTCGAAGGCGTCCACCACTCACGGATGTGGCACAAGGCCCTCGGTGAGATCCAAGGCGCCGGCGTACCCGTGATCGCGGTGCTGAAGGGCGCCGTCGTCGGCGGCGGGCTCGAGCTGGCGACGGCGGCCCACCTGCGCGTCGCCGAGGAGTCGACGTTCTTCGCCCTGCCGGAGGGCCAGCGGGGGCTCTTCGTCGGCGGCGGCGCGTCGGTGCGGGTGTCGCGCCTGATCGGTGCGCAGCGGATGACCGACATGATGCTGACCGGGCGGGTGCTCTCCAGCGCGGAGGGGGCCGATCTCGGGCTGGCCGACTATCGGGTCGCCGCCGGGGAGGGGCTCACCAAGGCGCTCGAGCTGGCTGACCGGATCGCGAGCAACTCGCCGGTGACCAACTTCGCGGTCCTGCAGGCGCTGCCGCGCATCGCCGAGGCGGACCCCGAGACCGGCTACGTGCTGGAGTCGCTGATGGCCGCCGTCGCACAGAGCAGCACCGAGGCCAAGCAGCGGATGGCCGACTTCGTCGCCGGCCGGGGCCCGAAGGTGGCGGCCCGGTGAGCGCCGACCAGATCCAGGACGTCGAGCGACTCTACGAGCCGCATCCGGACAACGTCGAACGTGCGCGCGTCCAGGAGTTCATCGGCTGGCTGCGGTCCGAGAAGGGCGTCGACCTCGCCGGCTGGGACGAGCTTCGGCGCTGGTCGGTCGACGAGCTGGAGGACTTCTGGGAGTCGGTGTGGCAGTACTTCGAGGTGAAGGCGCACACGCCGTACGACGCCGTTCTGCCGGACCGCACCATGCCCGGTGCGGTCTGGTTCCCCGGGGCCACCCTCAACTACGCCGAGCACTGTCTCGGCACGCCGCAGGACGCCGAGGCCGTCGCCGTCCATGCGGTGTCCCAGACCCGCGAGACCGTCGAGCTGACCTTCGGTGAGCTCGCGGAGCAGGTCCGCCGCGTCCGTGCAGGCCTCGTCCGGCTCGGCGTCCAGCGCGGCGACCGGGTGGCGGCGTACCTGCCGAACATCCCCGAGACCCTCGTCGCCTTCCTCGCCACCGCGAGCCTGGGCGCGATCTGGTCCAGCTGCGCTCCGGAGTTCGGCGCCCGCAGCGTGATCGACCGCTTCGAGCAGATCCGGCCGAAGGTCCTCCTCGCCGTCGCCGGCTACACCTACGGTGGCAAGGCCATCGACAAGCGCGCGGACGTCGCGGCGATCCGGGCCGAGATCGGTGCCGAGCACGTGATCCACGTGCCCTACGGCTCGCTGGAGCTCGACGACACGGTCGCGTGGGGCGAGCTCGTCGCAGACACGGACGCGCCGATGTCCTTCGAGCCGGTGCCGTTCGACCACCCGCTCTACATCCTCTACTCCTCGGGCACGACCGGGAAGCCGAAGGCGATCATCCACCGCCACGGCGGGATCCTGATCGAACACCTGAAGAACCACGCCTTCCACTTCGACCTCGGCCGCGGCGACCGGATGCTGTGGTTCACCACGACCGCCTGGATGATGTGGAACCTGATGGTCTCCTCGCTCCTGGTGCGGGCGAGCGTCGTGATGATCGACGGAAACCCGCTCTATCCGGACCTGCGCGAGCAGTGGCGGCTCGCCGCGGAGACCCGGGCGACGCTGATGGGCGCCAGCCCCGGCTATCTCATGCAGTGCCGCAAGGAGGGGCTGCGTCCGGCCGCCGAGTTCGACCTCTCGCGGCTGCGGCAGATGGGCGTCGTCGGGAGCCCGTTCCCCGCCGAGGGGGCCCGTTGGATCGTCGAGCAGCTCGGCGAGAAGGTCGTCCTCAACGTCGGCAGCGGCGGCACCGACGTGTGCACCGGCATCGTCCAGGCCTCGCCGATGACCCCCGTCTACGCCGGCGAGATGTCCGGCCCGAGCCTCGGCGTCGACGTCAAGGCATTCGACGCCCAGGGCCGCCAGGTCGTCGGTGAGCTCGGCGAGCTGGTCATCACCTCGCCGATGCCCTCCATGCCGGTCGGGTTCTGGGGAGACGAGGACGGCAGCCGCCTGCACGCCGCCTACTTCGGGGAGTACGACGGCGTCTTCCGCTTCGGCGACTGGTGCCGCTTCTCGGAGGCCGGTTCATGCTTGATCACCGGCCGTTCCGACGCCACGCTCAACCGCGGCGGCGTCCGGCTCGGCACTGCGGAGTTCTACCGGGTGCTGCAGGACGTCCCCGAGATCGCCGACTCCGTCGTCGTACACCTGGAGGACCCGCAGGGCGGCATGGGGGAGCTGATTCTCTTCGTCGTGCCGGCCGCCGGGGCCGAGGTCGATGAGGCGCTCAAGGCCAGGTTGGTCAGGGAGATCCGAGGCGCTCTCTCGCCGCGGCACGTGCCCGACACGATCGTCCCGGTGGCGGCCGTGCCCTACAGCCGCACCGGCAAGAAGCTCGAGGTGCCGGTGAAGAAGATCCTGCGGGGCGCGGCTCCCCAGGACGCCGCATCCCCCGGTGCGCTGATGGACCCGGCCGCGCTCGACGCCTACGCGGACTTCGCGCGCACTCACGGGGCGGACCGGTGACCGAGTCGGACGTCGCCCGACCCATCACCGGACCCGTCGCGGTCATCGGCACCGGGGTCATCGGTGCCGGCTGGGCCGCGCTCTTCCTCGCTGCCGGCCTCGACGTCGTCGCCCACGACCCGAGCCCGGGAGCCGAGGAGCGGCTGCGGGCGGCGGTCGCCGACGCCTGGCCGTCCCTGAGCCGGCTCGGCCTCGCCGACGGTGCTCGCGCCGACCGGCTGGTCTTCGCCGCGGACACCGCGACGGCGGTGGCCGGCGCCGGCTTCGTCCAGGAGAGCGGCCCGGAGCGGATGGATCTCAAGCAGCAGCTCTTCGCCGCCCTCGACGAGGCCGCCCCGGCCGAGACGGTGATCGCCAGCAGCTCGTCCGGGCTCACGCCCTCCGAGATCCAGGCGATGTGCGGTCGCCACCCGGAGCGAGTCCTCGTCGGACACCCCTTCAATCCCGCTCACCTGATCCCGCTCGTGGAGGTCGTCCCGGGGCGCGCCACGAGCGACGCCGCGACGGCCACGGCGATGGCCTTCTACCGCGCCGTCGGCAAGCGGCCGATCCATGTCCGAGCCGAGCTCCCGGGCCACGTCACGAACCGGCTCCAGGCCGCGCTGTGGCAGGAGGCCTACTCGCTCGTCGAGCGTGGCGTCGCGTCGGTCGCCGACGTCGACGCGGCGATCTCCTACGGTCCCGGCCTGCGTTGGGCGCTCCTCGGGCCGTTGGTCAACCAGCACCTCTCCGGCGGGTCCGGCGGCATGGCGCACACCCTCGCTCACCTCGGCCCGCCCGCCGAGGAGTGGATGAAGGATCTGCAGCCCGCCCGACTGAGCCCCACGCTCGTCGATCTGCTGGTCGGGGGCGTGGACGAGGAGCTCCGAAACATCGACGAGGGCGAGCTCGTCGCGCAGCGCGATGACCTGCTCGTGGCGCTGCTGGAGGCCAAGCGCGGCCGCGCCGCGCTGCCCTGATCAGCCGCCCGACCATGACAAGGACGACATGACGACCTACACCCCGCACATCGACACCGAGGCGATCACCGCACTCGACTTCCACACCCATGTCGAGGCCGATGCCCACGGCCACCTCTCGCTCGACGAGGAGCTGATGGACGCCTCCGCGGCGTACTTCCGCGGCGACCATCCGCGGACGCCGACGGTCGACGATCTCGCCGCCTACTACCGCGAGCGGAGCATGGCGGCCGTCGTGTTCACCATCGACGCGCAGACGGGGCTCGGGCACCCGCCGATCTCGAGCGAGGAGATCGCCGAGCGGGCCGCCGCCCACGCCGACGTCCTGATCCCGTTCGGCTCGGTCGACCCGCATCGCGGGGATGCGGCCGTCGTCCAGGCCCGCCGGCTGGTCGAGGAGTACGGCGTCCGCGGCTTCAAGTTCCACCCCGGCCTGCAGGCCTTCGAGCCCAACCATCCTGACTTCAGCCGCCTCTGGGCCACCCTCGAGGAGCTCGGCGTCGTGGCGCTGTTCCACACGGGTCAGACCGGCATCGGTGCCGGCCTTCCGGGCGGGCGGGGCATCAAGCTGCGCTACTCCGACCCGCTCCTCCTCGACGATGTCGCCGCCGACCACCCCGGTCTCACGATCGTGATGGCGCACCCCGCCGTGCCGTGGGTCGACACGCAGATCTCCATCGCCACCCACAAGGCCAACGTCTACGTCGACCTCTCCGGGTGGTCGCCGAAGTACTTCCCTCCGCAGCTGGTCAAGCAGCTGAACGGACCGCTGCGCGCCAAGGTCCTCTACGGATCCGACTTCCCGGTCATCACCCCGGACCGGTGGTTCACGGACCTGGCCACGCTGGAGATCAAGGACGAGGTGTTGCCCCTGCTGCTCAAGGGCAACGCACTGCGCATCCTGGGGCTGGACGGTGGCCGGTGAGCCGGCCGACCTACGGCCTCGGGGACGACCATCTCGAGCTGCGCGACGTCGTCCGCCAGGTCTGCGAGGAGCAGATCGCCCCGCGCGCCGCAGAGGTGGACGAGCACGGCGCCTTCCCGGAGGCGTCGCTGCGCGCGCTCGTCGCGGCCCGCCTGCACGCGATCACCATCCCCGCCGAGTACGGCGGCGAGGGCGGTGACCATCTCGCCGGTGTCGTGGTCGCCGAGGAGATCGCGCGTGCCTGCGCGACGACCCAGCAGGTGGCGGGTGCCAACGAGCTCTTCGCGCTCCCGCTGCTGCTCGCCGGGAGCGAGGAGCTCAAGCGCCGCTACCTGCCGCGCATCGCGTCGGGGGAGTGGCTCGGCGCGTTCGCGCTCTCCGAGCCCGAGGCCGGCAGCGACGTGGCGGCGATCCGGACGCGTGCGACCGCCGGAGAGGGCGGGTGGGTCCTGACCGGCACGAAGCGCTGGATCACCAACGCGGGCTCGGCCGACGCGTACGTCGTCTTCGCCACCGTCGACCCCGACGCCGGACCCCGGGGGCTGGCCGCGTTCGTCGTCGAGGCCACCGACCCTGGGCTCTCGTTCGGCGCGCCTGAGCGCAAGATGGGGATGAAGGGCTCTCCGACCTGCGAGGTCTATCTCGACAAGGTCTTCGTCCCCGCGGACCGGCTGATCGGCGAGACCGGGGCCGGGATGCGGATCGCGCTCGGCACCCTCGACCGCACCCGCGCCACCGTGGCCGCGCAGGCCGTCGGCATCGCCCAGGGCGCGCTCGACGTGGCGTCGGCCTACCTCGGCGAGCGGCAGCAGTTCGGCAAGCCCCTGGCGACCTTCCAGGGCCTGCAGTTCATGGTGGCCGACATGGAGATCCAGATCCGCGCCGCGCGGGCGCTGACACACCAGGCGGCGCGCGAGCTCGACTCCCACGGCGCCGACCTCACGACGGCCGGGGCGGTGGCGAAGTGCCTGGCCTCGGACACGGCGATGAAGGTGACGACCGATGCCGTCCAGCTCCTCGGGGGAGCGGGCTACGTCCGCGACTTCCCGGTCGAGCGGATGATGCGCGACGCGAAGATCACGCAGATCTATGAGGGCACCAACCAGATCCAGCGTCTCGTCATCGCGCGTGACGTGCTGAGCGACTGAACCGGATCCAGCGCGGTCTCGAGGTAGGCCGCGCCGTACCGGCGGCGCTACGCTTTCACTGAGTGAAAGGTGGCGCATGGCTGGCGGATCGGCCCCGGGCGCGTCCCTCGTGGCGCGCTCGCTGACGGTGCTCGGTGCTTTCGACGACCGGCACCGCCGGCTCACGCTCAGCGAGATCGCGGAGCGGGCGGGTCTGGCGCCGGCCACGACGCTGCGCATCGTCCGCGAGCTGGTCGCCGGCGAGGCGCTCGTCAGGGACGGACGCGTCTACCGGGTCGGACGACGGCTGTGGAGCCTCGGCCTGCTCGCGTCGGAGGAGACGGACCTGCGCGACGTCGCCTCGCCCTACCTCCAGGATCTCCATGCGGCCACCCGGGCGACCGTCCACCTCGCCATCCGGGAGGGCGACGCGGTGCTCTACCTCGACCGGCTCTCCGGCCAGGCGTCGGTGCCGGTCGTGAGCCGGGTCGGCGCGCGACTGCCTCTCTATCCGACGGGCGTCGGCAAGGTCCTGCTCGCCCACGCGCCGGCCGAGGTCGTGGACCGCGTCATGCGGTCGCTGGAGCCGATGACCCGCTACACCGTCACCGCTCCCGGCCTGCTCGCGCGTCAGCTGGAGCGGGTGCGTGCCGAGGGTCACGCGACCACCCGCGAGGAGATGACCCTCGGAGCGTGCTCCGTCGCCGTCCCCGTGTGGAGCGGCGACGACGTGGTCGCGGCGGTCGGGGTCGTCGTACCCGACTTCCGGCGCGAGCTCGGGAGGCTGCTCACCGGGCTCACGATGGCGGCGCGGGGGATCGGCCGCGCCGTCTCCGCGGCGCCCGCGCCGGGGTCCTGACCACGGGCCGCCGGGTCCACGCGTCGCCCGGCGGGCGGGCTCAGACGAGTGAGCGCCGGCGGGAGACGAGGCTGCCGAGCCCCTGCGCGGCCGCGCGTACGGCGTCCACGTGCGCCTCCGGCCGGAAGCGCCCGACGGGCCCGGTGACGCTGATGGCCGCGAGCGCCCGGTCGCCCTCGGCGAGGACCGGGGCGGCGACGCACTGCAGCCCGACGGCCGACTCCTCGTGCTCGAAGGCGACCCCGGTCTCGAGCACGGTCCGCAACTGGCGGCGCAGTAGGCCGGGGGCGACGACCGTGTGCGGCGTACGACGCTCGAGCGGGCCGCCCAGCACGTCGGCCTGCGCCTCGTCGTCGGCGTACGCCAGGAGGCACTTGCCGATCGCCGTGCAGTGGACGGGCATGCGGCCGCCGGTGCGGGACGGGGTGGTCGCCTGTCGGTGGCCGCCGATCTTGGCGACGTAGACGACGTCGTGGCCCTCGCGCACGCCGAGGTGGACGGTCTCGTGGGTGCGCTCGTAGAGGTCCTGCAGGAACGGCATCGCGAGCTCGAGCAGACTGCGCTCGACCGACGCGCGCAGGCCGAGCTCGAAGAGACCGCCGGAGAGCCGGTAGCCGACCGAGGAGCGGTCGAGCAGGCGATGGCTCACCAGATCGCCGGCGAGCCGGTGGACGGTCGCCTTCGGAAGACCGGTGCGGCGGGTCAGCTCGGCGAGCGAGAGGACGGTGTCGTCGGGGGTGAACGACCGCAGGATCGTGACCGCCTTGGCGAGGACGGTGTCGAGATCGTGGGCCACGAGAAAGAGCGTACCGCTCAGCGGAACGATCTCGTGGTCTTCGGCCGAGCCGGTTGAGACGCTCCTCCCATGAGTGACACGACCATCGCCGACGCCGGCGCGAGCGCCGCCGTCGGCGCGGCCGCCGAGCGACTGCTCGAGGCCGCGGCCACCGGCGTCCCCTGTCCGCCGGTGCGCGACCTGATCGGGCGCGACGACCTGCCGGCGGCGTACGCCGTCCAGGAGCGCCTCACGGCCGCCCGCCTCGCCGCCGGCGCGACCGTCGTCGGCCGCAAGATCGGCCTGACCAGCGAGGCCGTCCAGCAGCAGCTGGGCGTCGACCAGCCCGACTTCGGCGTGCTCTTCGACGACATGGCGTACGCCGGCGGCGACACGATCCCCGCGAACGCCGTGCTCCAGCCGCGGGCCGAGGCCGAGATCGCCTTCGTCCTGGCGGAGGACCTCGCCGACGGAGACCTCGACGACGACCAGGTCCGGGGCGCGATCGACTACGCCGTCGCGGCGATCGAGGTCTGCGGCAGCCGCATCGCCGGCTGGGACATCAGCTTCGGCGACACCGTCGCCGACAACGCGTCGTCCGGCGTCTACGTCCTCGGGCCGACCCACAAGCGTCTCGACGAGTTCGAGCCCAAGGACGTCGTGATGTCGATGACCATCGACGGCGAGGAGGTCTCGACCGGGACCGGCGCCGCCTGCCTGGGCGACCCCGTCAACGCGGTCGTGTGGCTCGCCCGCCAGGCTCGCGAGCTCGGGGAGCCGCTCCGCAAGGGCCAGGTCATCCTGTCCGGTGCCCTCGGGCCGATGCGCCCGATCGCCCCCGGCAACACCGTTCGTAGCACCGTGTCGGACCTCGGCTCGGTGACGTTCACCGTAGGAGTGGAATCGTGACCGATCAGACCGGTAGGACGAAGGTCGCCATCATCGGGTCGGGCAACATCGGCACCGACCTGATGATCAAGATCATGCGCAACGCCCAGCACCTCGAGATGGCCGCCATGGTCGGCATCGACCCCAACTCCGACGGGCTGGCCCGAGCGGCGAAGTTCGGCTTCGAGGCGATCTCGACCGGCGTCGACGGCCTCTTGGAGTCGCCGCAGATCGACGAGATCGGCATCGTCTTCGACGCCACCTCGGCCGGCGCCCACCAGTACAACAACGACAAGTTGGCCCCGCTCGGCATCCGGATGATCGACCTGACGCCGGCCGCCATCGGCCCCTACACGATCCCCGCGGTCAACCTCGAGGAGCACATCGAGGCTCCCAACGTGAACATGGTGACCTGCGGTGGCCAGGCCACCATCCCGATCGTGGCCGCCATCAGCCGGGTCGTCCCGGTGGCCTACGGCGAGATCGTCGCCTCGATCGCCTCGAAGTCGGCCGGCCCCGGCACCCGCGCCAACATCGACGAGTTCACCGAGACCACCTCGGCGGCGATCGAGAAGGTCGGCGGCGCCCGCCGCGGCAAGGCGATCATCATCCTCAACCCGGCCGAGCCGCCGCTGATGATGCGCGACACGGTCTTCGCCCTGGTCGCCCTCCCGGAGGGGGACGACGTCGAGACGGTCAAGCAGCAGATCAAGGACTCGGTGGCGAAGATGGTCGCCGACGTGGCGGCGTACGTCCCTGGCTATCAGATGGTCCAGGAGGTCCAGATCACCGCGATCCCCGAGGACCAGCCGGTCCAGACGTTGCTGGTCGACGGCGAGGAGATCACCCCGACCCATCAGGTCTCGGTCTTCCTCAAGGTCGAGGGCGCGGGGATGTACCTCCCGGCCTACGCCGGCAACCTCGACATCATGACCTCGGCCGCCGTCCAGATGGCCGAGAAGATCGCCGCCAACGGCAACCCGCGTCTCGCGGCCGCCGGTGCGGGCAAGGAGAACTGAGCATGAGCACCGAGATCTTCGTCCAGGACGTCACCCTGCGCGACGGCATGCACGCGGTCCGTCACCGGATCACCCCCGAGGACGTCAAGCGCATCGTGGTGGCCCTCGAGGACGCCGGCGTCGACGCGATCGAGGTCGCCCACGGCGACGGCCTCGCGGGTGGCTCGGTCAACTACGGCCCCGGCTCGAACACCGACTGGGAGTGGATCGAGGCGGCCGCCTCGGTCATGACGCGTGCCCGGCTCACGACCCTGCTGCTGCCCGGCGTCGGCACGATCCACGAGCTCAAGCAGGCCTACGACCTGGGCGTCCGCTCGGTCCGTGTCGCGACCCACTGCACCGAGGCCGACATCTCGGCCCAGCACATCGCGGCGGCCCGCGAGATGGGGATGGACGTCTCCGGCTTCCTCATGCTCTCCCACATGGCTCCGGCGCAGGAGCTGGCCAAGCAGGCCAAGCTGATGGAGTCCTATGGCGCCCACTGCGTCTATGTCACCGACTCCGGTGGCCGGCTGACGATGAACGGCGTCGCCGAGCGCGTGAAGGCCTACCGCGACCTCCTCGACCCGCAGACCGAAATCGGCATCCACGCCCACGAGAACCTCTCGCTCTCGGTCGCCAACTCGGTGGTCGCGGTCGAGAACGGCGTCTACCGCGTCGACGCGTCGCTCGCCGGCCACGGCGCCGGCGCCGGCAACTGCCCGATCGAGGCGTTCATCGCCGTCGCGGACCTGTCCGACTTCAAGCACGGCTGCGACGTCTTCAAGCTGCAGGACGCGGCCGACGACATCGTCCGCCCGCTCCAGGACCGGCCGGTCCGGGTCGACCGCGAGACGCTCACGCTCGGCTACGCCGGGGTCTACTCCAGCTTCCTGCGGCACGCCGAGGTCGCCTCCCAGCGGTACGGCGTCGACGTCCGCGACCTGCTGATGGAGTGCGGCCGGCGCCGGCTCGTCGGTGGCCAGGAGGACATGATCTATGACATCGCGCTGACCTTCGTCCAGGAGCGTCAGGTCGCCGCGACCGCCTGACGGCGCGGACACCTCGTTCGCCCAGCAGCCCCCGGCCCCCTGCCGGGGGCTGCTGTGCGTCTCCGGCCGGCTCGACGGCCGGTGCGGTCGCTCGGCCCGGTCGCTCAGCCCGGTCGCTCCGTCCGGCAGCTCCGTCCCGCGGGGACGGATCATGTGCCGACGAGCGGCGCTGTTACGGTCGTCGCACCATCGGCCACGACCTCAGGAGAACGATGCACGAGCCCCATCCCGTCGACCCGTTCGTGCTCCAGCAGCTCGACCGTGAGACCGAGGCCCGCGCACGGACGCTGCAGGCGCCGACCTCCACGGCGGCGGGGGCGCCCGCCGAGGTCGTGACGGAGCTCGCGTCGCTCGTCGCGGGGCTCGAGGAGGAGCTGCTCGCCGCGTCGCACGACCTGGCCGCGCACCCGGAGGTCGGCTTCGAGGAGCGCCGTACGGCGGCCGCCCTCGCCGACCTCGTCGAGGCACACGGGATCGAGGTCACCCGGTCGGCGTACGGACTCGAGACGGCGCTGCGCGCCCAGGCCGGGACCGGCGACGGACCGACGCTCGCGATCTGCTCGGAGTACGACGCCCTGCCCGGCATCGGCCACGGCTGCGGCCACAACGTCATCGCGACCGCCGGCCTCGGCGCGTTCCTCGCGCTGGCCCGGCTCGGCGACCGGCTCCCGGGCACCGTCGTCTGGCTCGGCACGCCCGGGGAGGAGGGTGGCGGCGGCAAGGAGTTGATGGCACGCGAGGGCGCCTTCGACGGCGTCGACGCGGCGCTGATGGTCCACCCGTTCGGCTACGACGTCGCGGAGCCGGTCTTCCTCGGCCGACGCCAGCTGCGGGTCGTCTTCACCGGCATCGCCGCGCACGCCTCCATCCAGCCCTTCATGGGGCGCAACGCGCTCGACGCGGCGAACCTGCTCTACATGGGGGTCGCCCTCCAGCGTCAGCAGATGCCGCCGAGCGACCGCGTCCACGCCGTCGTCACGGACGGCGGCCAGCGGCCCAACGTGATCCCGGAGCGCGCGGAGGTGCTGTTCTACGTCCGCAGCCAGTACGCCGAGGAGCTCCGCCTCCTCAGCGCCCGCCTCGAGGACATCGCCCGCGGCGCGGCGCTGATGACCGGCTGCGGCGTCGAGCTGCACTGGGACGAGCCGCCGGCGTACCTGCCCATCCGCAACAACGGCCCGCTCGCGGCCGCCTGGACGACGCGGTACGCCGAGCGCGGCCACGCGGTCCTCGCGCCCGGTGTCGTCCCGGACCTGCTGGCCGGGTCCACCGACTTCGGCAACGTCTCCTTCCGCGTCCCCGGTCTGCACGCGATGGTGAAGATCGCGGAGCCCGACGTGTCGCTGCACAGTCGCGAGTTCGCCGCCGCGGCCGTCACCGAGACCGCCGACCGGGTCGTCCTGGACGCTGCCGGCGGCCTCGCCGCCGTCGCCGCCGACTTCCTCTGGGACGCCGACCTGCGCCGCGCCGTCGCCGACGACTTCGAGGCCGCCGGCGGGGCGGTCGACGTCGCGTCGTACTTCGACTGACGACCGGCAGCCGTGGCTGGCAAAGTCTGTGACCAGCGCCGCCTCTGCCCGGGCTTGAATCCGCCGGGGCACGGTGGCGGCCTTGGTCCCACTCGTGACCGTCGCCGCCGCTGACTTCTCCTGGGTGGGCCCCGTGGGGATCGAACCCACAACCCGCGGATTAAAAGTCCGCTGCTCTGCCAGTTGAGCTAGAGGCCCGGGGACTGGTTGAGAAGTTGGCTGGAAACCCGGAGCGATCGTGATGATCGTTCCCAGGAGCCGCTTCGACCGCTCGATCAGACCCACCGGACGTGTCAGTGCCCGGTAGCGTGAAGGTTATCGGAGCATGCCTGTGGCCGCGCTGGGCGGTCACCGCGACCAAGATCGTCGGTGCGCTCTTCCTCCTGGCGGTCCCGCTGAACCGGACCTGCTGACATGCGACGCGAGCGCCGCCGTCCCGCAACCAAGGCGCGCGACGGTGCGTCGTACCGGCATGGGCGTCTCGACAGTGTTCCCGCGCGGGTTCCGAGTGGGCGGTGCTCTGGTGGCCTCGTCCATCCTCGTGACGGGCTGTGCCTCGAACGTGACCATCGTGAGTTCCGACGCGTCACCAGACAGACCGGGCACCCCGCCGGCCGCGGTCAGCGCGGTCGGCGGCAAGCCTGCGCGCTCGTCGGCACCCGTGCCGGTGCCGGGCTGGGCGAGCGAGGTCGTGCCCGCCGGGGGCAGCGCCGCCTACGTGGTGGGCTGGCGCCGCGACCAGTCCCCAGCGCTGTGGGAGATCGACGCCGGCGGCGACCTCTCGCCGCGTACGCCGCCGCCGGGTGCTCCGGGCAATCCCGGCCCGGCCGGCGCGGACAGCGTCCTCGACCTCGCCTTCGACACCCCGGAGACGGGGCTGGCGATCACCGCCACCGGCCGGCGCCAGGGCGAGGGTGCGCCAAGGTCGTTGTTCGCCACCGACGACGGCGCCCGGACCTGGACCAGGGTCGACCTTCCCGCCGGTGAGCAACCCGTCCGGGTCGCTCTCGGAGGTGGAGCCGCCTACGTCCTGACCGGCAACTGCCCGCGACCGGGCGCCGCCTGCGACCATGCCACCCTGTGGACCATCGACCCGACCGGCCACGAGGCACCGCGCACGTTCGACACCCTGCCCGCCCGCACCGACGTCGCGGGGCCGATCACCGCGGCCGCCTTCGGGGCCGCGGTCTGGGTCTTCCTCAACGCGGGCACAGGCGCGGAGACCGCGCTGCGCTCCGACGACGGTGGCCGGGCCTGGCGTCGGATCGACACCGGGCTGTGCCTGACTGAGCGGCCGGTCGCGACCTCGGCCGGCGTCCTGTGGGCGACCTGCGCGACGGGCATGCTGGAGCACTTCGTCCGCCAGGACCGCGACGCTCGTCCTACCGCCGTCTTCGAGAAGGTGGGAGGGACCACCAGCAGCGCGCTCTTCCCGCTCAGCGACACCACCGCCTACGCCGTCATCGCCCCCGGCCGCGGGGCACGCGTCGAGGCGACCCGCGACGGTGGCCGCACCACGAGCACCCTTGCCCGGATCCCGCGCGCGTTCCAGCGCCGCGGGTTCCACGCCACCTTCGTCTCCGAGAGGATCGGCTACCTCATCACGCTCAACGGCGGCCGGCTCTACGCCACTGTCGATGCCGCCCAGAGCTGGCGACAGGTGCCGCCGCCAGCATGAGTCGCTGGTCTCATCCAGGTCATCTCGGTCACCGGAGAGATGGTCTGGGATCCGCTACGGTCGGAGGTCGAGGAGAGGGGAGCCATGACGGCGGACGACCTCGCGGCCCTGGAGCCCGCGTGTACGCCGACCGCCGCGCTCGCCTTCTTCGACGGTCTCGCAGCAGTGGAGGCGAGGGATCTCATCGGACGCTGGCGTGGCCGGGAGCTCGCGACCGGCCATCCGATGGACGGTCTGCTGGCGGCATCCGGGTGGTACGGCAAGCAGTTCGACGACATCGACCACGTCCATCCTCTGCTCTTCGCCACGCCCGCGGGCGAGATCTTCCCCGTCGAGCCGAGGTGGATCCCGTTGGGGCTCATCGACAAGGTCCCACCGGCCGCGGTGAGTCGAGGCAGGGTGGTGCTCGGCGTGCTGACGCCGGTCCTGCGCGCCCGGAAGCATCGGGCGAGGCTGCGCGAGGTGAGGGACCGGGGCGTGGTGACGGCGGCGATGGTCTATGACCACCTGCCGATCATCGACGTCTTCCGTCGCGTCGACGACCGGACGGTGCTCGGCGTGATGGACCTGCGGCGCATCCCTCGGCCCTACTTCTTCATCCTGCAGCGCGACTGAGCGGCTCGTGTGCGCGGTCCGGTGCCGCCGGATCGGTCGATAGCCCGGTCCGGACGCGACCGTACGTGACAGGGTGCTCACGTGGACGTCTACCCGGGGCGCTGGATCATCGTGCTCGGCTATCTCGTCACGGCGATCTGCGCAGCCCTCGTGATCTTCTGGCTCGTGACGCCGGCGTTCGCCGACCCCTATTTGTGTACGCCGATCTGGGGTAACGGACAGTACGGCGATCCTTCACGCAGTTGGATCCCTCCGGGCACCAGTTGCACCTTCCATGCCCGAGCCTCCGGGATGCAGATCGACATCG
Source organism: Nocardioides eburneus (assembly GCF_040838215.1). NCBI lineage: Bacteria > Bacillati > Actinomycetota > Actinomycetes > Propionibacteriales > Nocardioidaceae > Nocardioides > Nocardioides eburneus. Next base: position 136,580 of record NZ_JBFPJR010000008.1, read on the forward strand.
TGAACCGTCCGACGGCGTGGCGGCTCATACCGCTCCTCGCGGCGGTGACGGGGTTCCCGCTCACTCGACACCTGCGTCGTCTGCTACGCAGAGCTGCGGTTGCGCCGCGAGCCGACGCCTGACCATCGCGCTCCGCCGCCTCGACGGACGGACGCGTCAGCGTCGCGAGGCAGGGAGCGCTGGCGGTCCGCTCGCGGGTGAGAGAGCATGAGGCCGTGTACGTCGTTCTCCTGCTGGCCGTGCCGGGCGTCTGCGTCCTTCTCGCAGGCGTGTCCACCGGCGTAGGCAGCCGGCGGCGTGGTGCCGGTTGGCCAGTCGCTGTGTTGAGTGGTGTCTTCTTCCCCATCACGTGGATCGCCTGGTATGCCCGCGACCAGCTTCCGATGGCCATGAGCCGTTCCAGGTCGGTCTCGGCGGTCACGAGCCATCGGGTGACGTGACCTAGACTGCTTCGTGTGACCAGCCGTGTGACGCAGTGGTGGTGGCCGACCGAGTAGGCGGCCGCCGAGTGTCACGAACGAACCCATCGAGCCGCCTTCGGGCGGCTCGGAGTCTGTGACGGACCCAGCTCGTGCTCGCCCGAGGGCTCAACCCCGAGGAGCAGCATGACGATCACGACTGTCGACGCCGCGATCGAGCGCAGCCGCGAGACGGCGGCATCCATCGAGCAAGAGCCGGGTCGGCACCGGATGCTGACCGGCGATCGACCGACCGGTGACCTTCACATCGGTCACTACCTGAGCAGTCTGCGCAACCGCGTCGCGCTCCAGGAGCGCGGGGTGGAGTCGTTCGTCCTGATCGCCGACTACCAGGTCATCACCGACCGCGATTCGGTCGGCCAGATCAAGGACAACACGCTGTCGCTGCTCGCGGACTATCTGGCCGCAGGCCTGGACCCGGCACGCTCGACCATCTTCGCTCACTCGGCAGTGCCTCAGCTGAACCAGCTGATGCTGCCGTTCCTCAGCCTGGTCACCCAGGCCGAACTGCAGCGCAATCCGACGGTCAAGGACGAGCTCGTGGCCAGTCGCCGCCCGTTGTCGGGCCTCCTGCTCACCTACCCCGTTCATCAAGCCGCCGACATCCTGTTCTGCAAGGCCGACGTCGTTCCGGTCGGCAAGGACCAGTTGCCCCACGTCGAGCAGACCCGCGTCGTGGCCAGGCGCTTCAACGCGCGCTACGCCGCCGGCGCGGAGGTCTTTCCTGAGCCCACGGCTCTGATCAACGACCACCAACTCATCCTCGGCGTGGATGGGCAGAAGATGTCCAAGAGTCGGGGAAACGTGATCCGACTCGCGGCCACGGAGGACGAGACGGCGAAGCTGATCCGGAAGGCGCGCACGGATTCGGAGCCGACGATGACGTATGAGCCCGAGCGTCGGCCCGAGGTGGCGAATCTGCTCACCATCGCCTCCGGCTTCATGGGCGTGGCTCCCGAGACCCTCGCCGACGACCTCGGCAGCGGCGGTGGCAGCGCGCTCAAGGCCCTCGTGATCGAGGCCATCAACGAGGGCCTGCGCGCCCACCGAGAGCGACGTCAAGGCATCGCGAAGGACCGCGCCGAGCTGCTCCAGATCCTTCGTGCCGGCAACGCGAAGGCGGAGGCGGTAGCCGACCACACCCTCACCGAGGTCCGCCAGGCGATGTCGATGGACTACTGAAGGGCTCTTGCCGATCTGCGGGTCGTCAGACGTGTCAGGCAGA